>JBKDHV010000106.1:0-1485 GCA_046336915.1 Bdellovibrionales bacterium | reverse complement strand
AAGTTGGCGAAATGCCACTTCGACTACCCAGAGATCGAGTTCCTGGGGCACTGTATTGATAAGAACGGGAGATACCCTAGCAAGAAAGCCGTAGCCGCGATTGTGGAGCTGGGGTATCCCTGTGAGGACCAAACTTCAGTGAGATCGTTCGTAGGAATGACTCTGTACTACAAGGATTATATCCGTGGGTACTCGGACATTGTGTCCCCACTCCATGGGTTGACTAGAAAGGGAGTGGACGTCAAGGCCCGATGGGGAGAGGAACACCGAGATGCGGTAGATCGGTTGAAGAAAGCACTGACCGAGGCACCATGCCTACAGACTGTGGACAACACGAAGCCATTCCAGATCAGAGTGGATGCGTGTCGTAAAGGCAGAGGACTAGGAGCAGTTTTGTTGCAACCAAGTGTCCACGACGAGACCAAATGGGTACCAGTAGCCTACTGGTCAAAGGGATTGAGACCGGCGGAGCGGGAATATTCGCCTACAGAGTTAGAGTGCAAGGGACTGCACGACTGTATCCTGCATTGGGATGTGTATCTCCAGTGCGCGAAGGTTTTCGATGTGTATACGGACCACAATGCTCTGCAATATATGGTTAGAGGGCAGACAGCGACCAATAATGGTAGGCTGATGCGTTATCTCATGGATCTTCAGGGATACACGTTCAACCTGCATTACAAGGAGGGCAGATATCACCTGGACGCTGACGGAGTGTCTAGGCTGTTACGGAAAGGTGAGACCCCGGTATATTGGACCGCAGACGATCTTGAGGATGACAAGGGAGTGCCGACTGAGGAGGATCTCCTCTGGGCAAGAGACCAGGATGCACGGAAGAATCGGAGGAAGGAAGCGATGATGCATCGGAAGATGAAGCATAGCGAGTCCGAGCAGCTGGATATCATAGACAAGATTCTTCAGTCCCCTGATAATGCCGACGAAGTCGTCGAAGAAGACCGCAAGATGAAGAAGGAAATCAAGCAGCAGAAGAAGTTGCTAGAGACTCTGATTGAGCAGAAGGACAAGTTGGCGTCCTTAGGAATTGGACCCGATATCCCAGCTGAAGAGTTCGTTCAGAATTGTGCTCATTGTGCTGTTCAGGTAGGGGGGAAGCGTCAGGGGAATGAGAGCCAGACGGAAACTTTAGGATGGGTGCAGAGGCTCAGAGGGCGTGGCAAGGCCGTGCAGTACGAGGTGGAAGCCCGACCGCAGGCCTGGAGAGACGACGTAGATACTGCCCCGAAGACAGAGTCTGAAGTGTCTCTGGAGTCCAAGAAACGGGCAGGTTATTCCAGATTGAGGGTTCTACCTTCCTCGATTAAAGGGGCGGGAGAAGGCCTATTCTCGAGGTACCTGATCAAAGACCGAGGTTACATTTGCGATTACGCAGGACGGGAGATAAACATAGGAGAGCTCGATTCAAAAGGGTATGATACAACGTACGTTTTTTCAGCGTTGAGAGACGGAAAGTGGATTCATGTGGAC
>JBKDHV010000105.1:0-32874 GCA_046336915.1 Bdellovibrionales bacterium | reverse complement strand
GAATATTCTAATCACCAATCCTCGAGATATTCCGGGATTCATTAAGGATCTGAAGAAGTACAAATTCACTGTCATGACGGGCGTCAACACTCTCTTCAACGCTCTTATGAACAACCCGGCTTTCAAGACCATTGAATTTTCACAAGTCAAAGTGAGCGTCGGTGGCGCGATGGCCGTTCAACGAGCGGTGACCGAGCGGTGGAAAGAGATGACCGGAAGTTTGCTCGTCGAAGGTTATGGTTTGACAGAGGCTTCTCCCGTTGTCTGTTGCAATCCGATTGCGGGTGGCGATCGCGTCGGCACGATTGGCTTCCCTTTGCCCAGCACGCAAATCAAATTGATCGATGATGATGGCCGCGAAGTCACAAAGCTTGGTGAATCCGGTGAATTGTGTGTGCGAGGCCCGCAGGTCATGCAAGGTTACTGGCAACGTCCCGATGAAACGGCCAAGGTCCTGACAACAGACGGTTGGTTGAAGACGGGAGACGTTGCGACGCTCGATGCTGAGGGTTACGTTAAGATCGTAGATCGCAAAAAAGATATGATTCTCGTCAGCGGCTTCAACGTCTATCCGAACGAAGTTGAGGATGCGATCGCAAGTCACCCCGGAGTTCAAGAAGTGGCCGCCGTGGGCGTCAAGGATGAACACTCCGGTGAAGTCGTGAAAGTCTTCGTCGTGAAAAAGGAGTCGTCTTTGACCGAAAAAGACGTCATCGAACGCGCGAAGAAGTCTTTGACCAATTACAAGGTTCCCAAGTTTGTCGAGTTTCGTGCGGAGCTTCCGAAGACCAATGTCGGCAAGATTCTGCGCCGAGCTCTTCGCGACAGTCAGTCCACATAGGGCTTGCCCTCATCTTGAAAAAATAAAAAAGCCGGACGATTTCGATCCGGCTTTTTCTTTGTCAAATCCTTGAAGTCGAGAGTCGGCTTCAAGACTCTCAACAGTCAGAAAATTGTCATTACGCTTTTTTGTTCCAAGATGTGCAGAAGCCCTGAGACTTCACAAGTTTCTGAGGGAAGATTGTGCAGCTTCCAACGGCTGCACCCTCTTTTTGCCCTACTTCTTTGTAGAACGAGCAGTTGTTGCAGAACTGCTGATCGTAAGCGACACCTTGACGTTCGATTTTCGCAGTGGCGTCTTTCAAATCGGCCTTGCTGTGAACATACTTAACGGCTTTCGCGACATCACTTTGAGGATCGACCAGGGGTTGAGCCAAGGGACCTGAACCGGAAGCGGCCTTGTCACCACCAGCAGCCGGGCGAGCCCGACGGCGCTCTTCGGCCAAAGCTTGAGATGAGATCAACGGAGAGATCGCGCCCAAAGCGAGAACTCCCGACACTTGAGTGAAAAAAGCACGGCGAGAAACTTTCATGGATGACTCCTTTGCTGTTGATAATTGAAGTGGTCCCATTTTGCTGATTTTCATTTAATTTTCAATTGGTTTTCAAAGTGTTCTCAGCGCGCGTTACGCCCGTCCCCCTCTCGAAACGGACACGCCTTCCGGGCTCAGGCCGGCCTCTTGCCCGTCGGGTACGGGCGGGCGCCGCCATCCGTGGCGGCCGGAGGTCCGTTTCGAGAGGGGGACGGGCTCTTGATGGGGGACTGAGGGGTAAAAAGTATAGGGGGTGTTGGGCGAGTCGACATCGACTGGAGGCTTGGGAGGGGTTTGGGTCGCGCTGAAGGGAATTTTCACTGGAGCGGATCTTGAACTCTGCGAAGAGGCAGAGTTTTTCGCTTTTCTTGAGTTGAGTTTTAGCTCGAGAGTTTTGTGTGGGAACTCCTCTTCTTGGCGGTGATGAGTGTCGGCATTTTTTGTTCTTTTTGGATGGCTGATGACGGGAGTATGGGCGCAGGAATCTGTGCCGGCGGAACTGCATCCCCACTTTCAGACGTTTGTTGAGCAGGGCGTTCCCGAAGCGGCTCTGCGCCCGCCTTTGGAGTTTTTAAAATCTCACTCGGCTCAGCGCCTGAAGTTGCCCACGGGTGGGCGGGCTCACGAGGGTCAGATTCGAAATCACAAGACGCTGATCATTGTGGACTACTCGCGCCCCTCAAGTGAGCGAAGACTTTTTGTCCTGAATCTAGAAGAAGGCACCATCGAGAAACATTATGTTTCTCACGGATTGAATAGCGGTGGACTTCAGACCTACCGCTTTTCCAACCGCCGAGACTCGCGCCAATCCTCTTTGGGACTTTTTCTGACGGGGGCGCAGTACGTTGGAAAATTTGGCCTTTCCGTGCGGCTCTATGGGCTTGATCCCTCGAACAGTCGAACTTACGAGCGAGTCATCGTTCTACACGGAGCCCACTATGCCTCGGAACTCTTCCTTCAGCACTATGGCTACCTGGGACGCTCGCACGGATGTTTAGCCGTCGAGAAGTCCTTGGCACCCGTCCTCTTTCCTCAGCTGCAGAATGGCACTTTGATCTATGCCTACCATCAAGAGATGAGCGCACTAACCGCTGCCTCTCCAGACGAACAGATTTTGTTGAAGCAAAATCCCCCAGACGACAATCCCACGCCGACTCCGGAAGAACGAGATCAGTCGAATCGCAATCCTTTTTCGTCCCGCGTGTCGTTTGTCGCTCCTCTTTTCTTGAAAAACGATTTACTCTAACAGGGCTTGAAAAACGAACCCGTCATTCTTGAGCTTGGTCCCGATTTCTACGATGCCTGTAGGCCGGCGTCCTTTCCGCAGGCCGAGCTTCGTTGGTTTCACTCGGAAGCCGCTCGGAATGTGCAACTCGAAAGCTTAAGCTCGGGACAGATCAAAAATCACTTCTGGGCGTTTCAAGGTTTTGAGGGCAATCTCAACCAGACTCTTGCGCTTCGCTACCATGGCCACCAGTTCCGTCACTACAATCCCGACCTTGGCGACGGGCGCGGCTTTCTGCTGGCGCAGTTTCGTGGGCTTGACGGGAAACTTCACGACCTAAATACGAAGGGCTCTGGAACAACCCCCTACTCACGCTCGGGGGATGGACGACTGACGCTGAAGGGGGCCGTTCGCGAACTTCTCGCCACCGAGATGCTCGAATTTCTGGGCGTCAACACCAGTCAGACCTTTTGCATTTTTGAAACCGGGGAATCCCTTGAGCGTCAAGACGAGCCCAGTCCCGCCAGAGGAGCTGTTCTCACCCGGCGTATGCACAGCTCGCTGCGCTTTGGAACTTTTCAGCGCCATGCCTACTTCGAACAAGCGGACAATCTTCGAAAACTCACGGAGCATGCGCTCGAGAATTACTATCCCGAAGTCACAGACTCGAACGGGGCCTCACCCGGAGCGCAGTTGTTTCAGGCCGTCTGTCATCGAACGGCCCATCTTGCAGCCCAACTGATGATGGCCGGATTCGTTCACGGTGTTTTGAATACGGACAATATGAACATCTCAGGTGAAGTTTTTGATTTCGGGCCGTTCCGATTTATGGGCCCCTATGAGCCGTCCTGCACAGCCGCGTACTTCGATGCCCAGAGCCTGTACTGTTACGGCCGCCAACCCGAGAGCTTCTTGTGGGGTCTCGAGCAACTGGGGCAAGCCCTCAAAGGGGCCTATCCCGATCTTCAGCTCGAGCCTGTTCTTGAGGATTTCCCCCGGGAGTTTCAGAGCGCTCTGCTTCGGATTTTTTTGAAGCGGCTGAACCTGAAGTCGATTGATCTCAAGCACGATCTGTCTCTTTTCCAGGCCTTCTTTCAGTTTTTGGAAGACGGCTCTCTTTTTTTCGAAAGAACCCTTTTCGATTTTCACAGCGGATTTGCCCGTGAAGCGTGGAAGAGCTCACCCCACGCCTCCCAGTATCAATCGACAGCTGGGCAAAACTTTTTGTCTCGGCTTAAGGGCTTCGAGCCCCTGGACGAGTCACGCGCTCGCCACCCCTACTTCCAACAAAATCGCCCCGAAACCCTGTTGATTCACGAAATCGAGGCCCTGTGGCAGACCATCGCGTTGGCCAACAATTGGCAGATGTTGCAATCAAAAATTGCAAGACTTCGCAGTTATCGCGGCGCATATTCCCCTCTGTAGCGCCCACGTTTTAGGCAAACCTCTGTCACGCTTCGTCGCAATGTTTGGTTTTCATAAAGGTCGCTTTTTCCCTCGTGACTTCAAGATTCCCTCCTGGTGATACTTCAACTCGAGCTTCAAACGTCATTCTGAGGGGGATACCTTTGAACGCCTTTATGTCGAAAAGAACTTCTTTAAAATCCGCACTTCGACTCTTTTGCCTTCTGAGCTTCTCCGTGTCGGCCCAGGCCGTTCAACTGATGGAAACCCTCGAGAGCTGGCACCAGGCCGCTTACAGCTGGCAACAGTTGGCTCCCATGGGCCAAGTGGGTCAACCTGGGCCTTCTCAAGGCCAGCTGTCGCTCCTTCGCTGGAAGGACTCCGATCAAGAGCCCCCCGCTCCGCCCGAGGCCTACAACCGCTTGGTTCATTTCGGCGGTTGGTTAAGCATTAAGGATGATCGCAGCTGCCTGGACGTTCGAAATCGCGTTCTGATTCGTGACTCTCGTCGCGAAGTGGACTTGAAGCCCGACAATCCCTGCAAAATCATGGCAGGACACTGGGACGATCCTTACACAGGCCAAGTTTTAACTATTCCTAAAGAGGTCGATGTCGATCACATGGTTCCGTTGAAAAATGCGTATGTGACCGGCGCTTGGCAGTGGGGCAACGACGCTCGCTGTTTGTTTGCGAACTATATGGGCTTTGAAAAGCATCTGAAGTCTGTCGAAAAACGCCAGAACATTATCAAGAGCGATCGAGACCCCAGCCAGTACATGCCCCCGAACCGCGCCTACCGCTGCCAGTACTTGAAGGACTGGCTGACGATCAAGCTGATCTGGCGCTTAGCTCTGAAGGTCGACGAAGCCCGCGCCATCCGCGCCCTCGTCCAAGCCGAAAACTGCGATCCACGAGATTTTGTTTACTCCACCCAAGAACTTCGCGACCAACGCCGCAAAATTCAAGCTCTGGTCCCGATCTGCGCCTTCAAGAATCCGCAGCCTTCGGCGGTTCCGGTTCAGTAACACTGCGAAAAGCTCTCGACCTTCGAAATGGCATCCATCCGACTTGAAAAGAGATTCTCGGTATCACCAACCTTGCGCCCTCAGGACTAAACGATCCTGACGCTGATGTTCAGCTTTCTTGACAGTAATTTGCTAGGCTCTGCAAGGAACCGACTTTCTTCTATCAGATGAGTCGAGTTTTCAAGGGGCTCCGTCTTGCTTGTTTGATTCCCGTTTCTTAAGCTTAGGACATATAGATTCGAGGAATCACTCCATGAAACAACTTCTTCAAGGTCTCTTCAAGCTGTCGCTTCTACTTTCCTGCACTCAAGTTTTTGCGCTAGATCATGACTTCGGATCTTGGCAAGGATTCTTTGCGCAAGGGAATATCAATGAGACAAGTCCCTGGGGTTATTTCCTTGAAGCCCAGCAACGCGTGGGACGAGATCAAAGCTCCCTGAATCGACTGCTTCTGCGTTGGGCGGTTCGCTATCAAATGCAGCCTGGGCTTTTCTTGTACGCGGGACATGCATGGACACCGATGCACTGGCTCACCGAAGTCGACTCTTAGTGCGAACTGTTGTCCCCCGAAATGATTCCGTCTTTAACTGGGCGATCTGGGATGAGTACTTTTATAATATGAATACCGTCGACAGAGGGCCCGAGGCCGGCTTTGATCAGAACCGATTTTTTGTTGGGCCAAGCTTTCCCATCCATGGTGGCAAAGTTCTGATTGAGCAAAGATGAACGAGCCGATCGCATCGGCCCTTCATCAGCGACTTAAGCCCTGCAGAGTCACTCGCCAGCCGTAAGGATCAGGACGAAGACCACGCTGGATACCTGAAATCTCGGTCAGCAGCTCGCGGCTGAGACCCCCACCCGCGACAGGATTTAAACGCAAGGTCCGATCAAGCGTCGCGAATTCCCCGATCGGCGAGATGACAGCCGCGGTTCCGGTGCCAAAGGCCTCAAGAAGCTCGTTTCGGGCGTGACGTTGGATCACTTCCTCAAGCGTAATTCGGCGCTCGACGACAGGGCGCCCTTGATCGCGAAGCCAACGAAGAACAGAATCGCGCACGCAGCCCGCTAAAATACTGCCATTCAAGCCAGGCGTGACAATTTCATTTTGAAAAACAAAAAACACGTTCATGGTGCCGACTTCTTCGATGCCCTCTTGTTGCGAGTCCAACCAGAGAACTTGATCGTAACCACGCTTCTTGGCTTTTAAGGCGGATTGCAAACTGGCCGCATAGTTCGCGCCGGCTTTTGTCGAACCCAGGCCCCCGGGAACAGCTCGCACGGCCTCGGTCTCGACCCAAATTCGTACGGGTTTTGAGACATCACCGCCGTAGTAAGATCCCACGGGAGAAAGGAGAATATAAAATAGCAGCTGCTCGGCCGGGCGCACGCCCAAGAAGCCTTCGGTGCCAATCAAGGTCGGTCGAATGTACAAAGATCCCAACGGATCATGGGGCACCCAACGGCTGTCGACTTCCAACAACGTTTTTAGACCAGAAAAGAAAATCTCTCGAGGCGGAGCCACCATGCAAAGTCGCTCAGCACCACTCACCATCCGAGCCCAATTATATTCGGGGCGAAAGAGTGCGACCGATCCATCGGGCTGACGAAAGGCCTTCAAGCCCTCAAAAAGGGCCTGGCCATAATGCAGAACCGAAGCCGCTGGATCCAGAGTCAAAGATTGATAGGGCCCCACCTGCAGATCATGCCAGCCCCGGGTGCTCGAGTAGCGTGCAGAAAAAAGGTGATCGCTAAAGTGTTTGCCGAAACCAAGACTGTCCTCAGCCGGAAGAGGCTTCAAAGTCGGAGCTTGATCAATACGAATCGGGCCCGCGCTCGAGCTACGAGTTTCGAACTTGAAGCTCTCGGACCTGGCCTGTTTTTGATAGGTCACGCTCAAGGGAGCTCTCTCTTCAGTTTCGGCCACTTGAACCTCCGACCGGAAAATCCTTACGACCCTGTTCTAGCCTGATCTTCCCGGATTTTCCAGTCCTTTAGTTCAAGGGCGCAGAAGGCTGTGTAGAATGAAACTGCTCGACTTCCGTTGATCCCTTCATCGCCAGCGTCGAAGCCTGTCCCTGATTGATCACGGTGCTCACTTGGTCGAAGTAACCTGTGCCCACCTCGCGTTGATGCTTCGTCGCCGTGTAGCCAAGAGCCTCGGCCGCGAATTCCGCATTCTGCAGCTCGGAGTAGGCGCTCATGCCGCGCTGACGGTAACCGTTAGCCAGTTGGAACATCGAGTAGTTCAGGGCGTGGAAACCCGCGAGGGTCACAAACTGGAACTTGTAGCCCATGGCATTGAGCTCCGTCTGAAACTTCGCGATGGTGTGGGCATCAAGCTTCTTGCTCCAGTTAAAAGAGGGTGAGCAGTTGTAAGTCAAGAGCTTCTCTGGATGGTGGCGACGAACCCCTTCGGCAAATTCGCGGGCCTCTTTCAAATCCGGTGTGGACGTCTCGCACCAGACAAGATCCGAATAGGGCGCATAGGCTACGCCGCGAGCGATCGCCATTTCAAGACCGCCCGTGATTCGATGAAAACCTTCTGGCGTTCGCTCCCCTTTGATAAAGCGCTGATCCGCTTCGTCCACATCGCTTGTGATAAGGCGCGCGGCAGCCGCATCCGTTCGCGCCACGATCAAGGTGGGAACGTCACACACATCGGCGGCCAAACGAGCCGCATTCAAAGTTCGAACAAATTGTCGAGTCGGCACAAGAACTTTGCCACCCAAGTGACCGCATTTTTTCTCTGAGGCCAACTGATCTTCGAAGTGAACGCCAGCCGCGCCCGCTTCGATCATCGACTTCATCAGCTCAAAAGCGTTGAGCACGCCACCAAATCCCGCTTCAGCGTCGGCAATAATGGGCGTAAACCAATCGGTGTCGCGCTTTCCTTCAGCCCAGTCGATTTGATCCGCTCTTTGGAAAGTTTGATTGATTCGCTTCACCACTTGGGGAACGGAGTTCACAGGGTAAAGACTTTGATCCGGATACATTTGGCCCGCTAAGTTTGCATCGGCGGCCACCTGCCAACCCGAAAGATAGATGGCCTGAAGCCCCGCCTTGACTTGCTGAAGGGCTTGATTCCCCGTCAAAGCCCCAAGCGCTCGAACCGGTTCGGACTTCTGAAGAAGCTTCCAAAGTTTTTCAGCACCACGACGCGCGAGCGTGTACTCAATCTTCAGGGAGCCGGCCAGTTTGGTGACATCGGCCGCCGTGTAATCGCGACGCACACCGGACCAGCGTGGATCTTTCCTCCATTGAGCTTCGAGGGATGGAGATGAATTCATATTAACTCCTTATGGCCGTTTGGTAAAAGTCGGCGAGATTTTCTTTCAGAAAAACCTTCCGAATTTTTTGTTTTGCTTTTTCAAATGATTGGCGCTGCTCGGGGGAACTCACAGCTTGGTCCATGAGGATGCGATCGCATTCCTCATCGAAAAGACGATGCACAAGCTGGGGTGTCACAGGCGTGCCATCATCCAGAATGACCTGATGATGAAGCCACTGCCAGACTTGGGCTCGGCTGATTTCAAGAGTGGCAAGGTCCTCCATCAAGTTTTCAAAAGCGATGCAGCCCAGTCCCCGATCCCAACCTTCTTGGTAAGCAATGCCGACGCGAATGTTTTGACGAAGTCCCTGCAGAGTTTTGGGGCCCTGGGGCTCGGGAAGAAGATCGGGCTCGGGCTCAAGATCGCGAGGGATCGCAGAAAGCTGATTCGGTTTCGGGAACTGAGACTTCGCGACCCCGATAAAGAAAGGATGGGACACCCAACAGCCGTCATGACCGATTTGGGATTCTCGTTTTTTATCGGCGATGACTTTTTCCATCTGAACTTGACGACTGACTTCGTCTTTCCCTGGCGTAAAGGCCGCCATTCCACCCATCGCAAAAGCTCCGTGGCGATGGCAAATGCGCACCAGAAGTTTCGCATAGTTCGCCATCCACGGCCGAGTCATGTCGATGTAGGATCGATCCGCAAGCACACGATCGGGATGCATCCGTAAAGTTTTAATGTCCGAGAAAATTTTGTCCCAACGGCCCCCGTTCAAACCGCAGGCTCGTTCGCGAATTTCGTAAAGGATTTCTTCCATTTGAAAAGCCGCAGGCAGAGTTTCGATAAGAAACGTCACGCGCAAGGACGAGCGCTTCAATCCCAGATGATCTTCAAGGGCGCGGAAAAGTCGATTCCACCATCGGGCCTCGCGATAGTGTTCACATTTTGGAACGTAAAACTTGGGCGTCTTGCCGTCCTTTAAAAACAGACGAGCCGTGTGAAACACCGTGCAAGTCAAATCAAATAGACCAGCAGAAATCGCCTCGCCCCCCACTCGCACATGGGACTCTTCCATATGAAGACCCCGAACGCGAACCATTGGATGGGCCATATTATCCACGTTCAGACGATAGGACTTTCCCTCCTGGTGGACCTCTAAATTTTTGTGGGCGACTCCGCGAATGTTTTGAAGACCGGCCATCACGTTCTCCCATGTGGGAGCCATGGAGTCTTCGAAGTCGAGCATGGCTGTGCAAGCCCGCTCACCTTCCAAATTGGGATTGAGCATTTGAATCACCATCTTCGCCACGCTGATGGGACCCGTGATTTCAACACGACGATCCATCAGATCGGCGGGGATTGGCTCAACGACCCAATCAATCAGTCTTGCGATATGATCGTACTCAAACTTGGGGGTGACACCTAAATCATAAGCGTGTTGTCGTTCACGTCGTTCTGCCAACAGGAGCAAGCGCTCTTCGTTCAGCTCGCCGTGCAGAGTGATCAGAAGATTTTCAAGCTCAGACGGAAAAAGTGAGGCAGGGTCCAACCCCAATCCCTCTTGACGATTCACATAGGGAGATTGTCGATCGATTTCAATTGCGCGTTGTCGATAGCCTTCCAACATTCTCAGCCCCTTTCAAGAATCTTTCACATTCCTTTTCAGCTGAACATCAGGAGATGTTCAAACTGTGGAGAAGAATGCACACAGGTGCAAGAATTTTTTCTAGAGTAAAGAACTCTCGACAGAAAATTGAACTCAGTTAACTTGAGTAAACACTCTGACCGTGTCTTTCGAAATTGGAAGCTCTGCGATTCTACAAACCCATTTTATCTGTTTCAGATCAGGGTCTTTGGCTTTTTGCTTTTACAGCTTGATCAAAAAAATCGATGATCTCGCCTTTGAAAAACAACCACGATCGGATAATGCCGAAGAAATGGTTGTTGCTGATTTCGTAGACTGTTTGAGGACGCCAGAATTCTCGAAGAACATTTTGATACTTCACAGGAACCGTGGTGTCGCGAGTCGCGATCAACATTCCCAGCGCCTTTCCCTCGAATCGACGTGGCAACTTTGTGGGTTCATACAAAATATGCTCCTGCAAAGCGCGACTGTACTCTTCGTTGGATTGGAACTTAAAAAGTTCGCGGCGCTGTCTTCTGACGTCAGCGAGAACTTCTTGATCCGTGGTCGCAATCACGTCCGCGATGGGCACACCGGCTGTGATCACGAAAGCTGCATCCAAACGATCATGAAAAGCCATGCTGATGGCCGCATGGATGCCCCCAACGCTGGTGCCCAAGATCCCCACGAAGTGACCTTGAATCTTCTCAAGGCTAAGGGCCACGGCGCGCTGGGCTCGCTCGTAGAGTCGCTGGTGGATACCAAGATCCAAACTGAACTCCTGATCGCCCGTCCAACTTTTCAAAAGCCATACATCATAACCGGCCCGACAGAAGGCACCTGCATAACTTCGATCTAAAAAGTTCGCACCACCTGTGGGGGGAAAAAGAATCAGACTTTTCTGGTGGCGAAGAGCGGCGGGATACACCATCACTTCCGCGCGAAAGTCAGAATTTCCAAGAATTAAGATTTCGGGATTGCACTCGGACGGCGCCGCGATTTTGGCCTGAAGATTTTGGACCAGAGCAAGGCAGATGAATAACACAAGTCCCCAGCGACCGGACTTCACGCGGGCCTCCTTCATGTTTAGGCTTGCCTAAACTACTACGAATCGCTGGATTTCTCAAGGGGCGGCTTCAGAGCCGCCTGGGTTCAACTGGGCTTCGCAAACACCCACGCCAAATCCAACCATTTGCACCATAAACAGAATCTTCCCGGATTCGGGGTTCTGGCGGATCCAATAGCGATAGGCCGGCGCGCCCTCGCCATCGAGAACGTACTGGGTGGCACTCGTCGCATGAAATTTCAGGGGGCCGTGCTCTTTCCATGCAGGCGACATCTCGGCGCGAGCCTGTTCAAGAGTCCAATCTGCCATTTCATTTCGTTCACCAAAGAATTGAAGAATCGGAGCAAGATAGAACTCGGTAGGGCTGACTCGATCGATCAGCAGACCGACATAGTGACGGGTGTCGGGATTCAAAGACTCAGCATGGTAGTAGCAGTCACCCGCGTACATTCCAGGAACGCGCGAGGGGGCTGTCGGAGTCGCTTGAAATTCTTGGTACAAGGCCTCGACCCGCGCACCACATTCACCTGGGGGACAAAGACCCGGAAGGTTTTCAGGCATCTCGTAGGCCTGGGCCACAGCTGAAGAGCCCAACAGAACCAGCACTGAAAACGTGATCCGAGATAAGCCAGACAAGAAAAACCGACGGGCCGTCGTCATAAAACCCTCCTTCGCAAAATGCGAGTCAGGCTTTAGGGCTAGCACACTCTTATTTTGAGATAAAGACATGCAGCACTACCAACAGGGCCGAAACATTCTTGAGACATTTTGTCAGAGCGGGAACTTCCAAACCGAGCCAGAATTTCTCAACGCCCCCCTTAGATCGCATTTCGAGGTCTGTGCTGACTGGCATCAGCGTTGCTTTTCTTGGGGACATGGATTTCAATTTTAAACAAACCCCCTTTTACACCCTAGACTGGAGTGAAATATGAAAAAGATGCTTCTGATCCTTCCGCTGTTCGTAATGGCTTGCGCGAACTCGCCAAAACAAGAACCCGCAGCGCAAACCATGCCCGCTGCAGACGGACCCAAGCCTGAGTCCATGACCGAAGCGACCGCCAATGGACGCTGGGATATCATGTCGTCCCCTCACCTGACACTTGATCAGAAGACCAAAATCATGCAGCTGATGAATCAGACACAGGAAAAGGTCGCAAGCCTACGCCAGACGCAGTCCGAGCTGAAAGCCGCTCTCTTTCGTTCGCTCTCGGAAGGAAAGTATGACAAGAAAAAGATGAACTCTTTCAAGAAGCAGATGAAAAAACTTGAAGGAGAAAAAATGGATCTGATGTTCGCCAATTTGGATCAGATTCGCCTGATCTTGGGTGATATGACCGAAGAAAATCAGCAGCTGTTCCGCGATTTCAACAACCGCGCTTACTGGTGGTAAGCTCGGATTAAGATCTCCAAAAAAAAGCGGTCGAAGCTCCAAGCTCGACCGCTTTTTTTAGTTCTACATGAAACTAAATTCCTAACTCAAGCTGCAGACGCACGACAGTCTGCTGGCCTTCGGAGTGACTCACCTCACCCTGAAGTTTCGTCCGATGACCATTGAAGTAGCGGCTTAACACCAAAGTTTTTTCGGCCTCACGATCAAAGAGGACTCGAACTTCTGGAGCCGGATCGATCTGTGTGTAGCGAGCGCCCACTTCCATCTTCTCTGAGATCATCTTTGAAAGTTGAAAGTTCAGACCTTGACCCGTCAGGACTCCCAGCTCATCAGCGGCGTTGATAACCGGATCCTCGGCCTGGCGGTGGGCGTACTCGAAGCTTGCCGCATAGCCCTTCCACTTCAAGACCCCATCAACAAATTGGACATTCTGAGACCGGCGCAAATAGATCGTATTTCCATCTGCGTCCTCAGTGGAGAGCACATTACCGATGGTTCCTCCGGCGCGCGCGGCCCCCGGCATCGAGGCTACGGAGTAGGCCAGCGAAAGTTTCGGAGTTTCTTCGAAGACCAAATCCCCCTCAAAGTAGTCCCCGTTGCGCTGAAACTCGCCAAAGGGCAACCATTCCCAGCGACCCACGTAAAAGGATCTTTGTCGATTGGGAACATTTCGATTGCGTCCCTCGCCCGACGTGATCGAACCCTTCAGACGCATTAAGGAAGATCCCCACATCCACTTGTACTGGGTTTGAAATCCAAAGTCGCGATCCACGTTGAAACGCGCGTTCAAAAGAGAACGATCGACGAACTGCAAATCTCCTGAGCTTACAACCCGCTGACGATTGCCCGGAAGTTTTCCCTGACCGAATGCGACCTGCCAGTCGTCGGTCACATCATAAAGGATCATGGCATCTCGAAGAACATTCGGTACTCCCGAGTTGTCCCAGTCCTGATCCGCTCGCGAAAAGGACAGCTGGATCAAGTAACGAAGCTTAGGATCGACCACATGACCCTGAAAACGCAATCGCGCGCGACGAACTTGCCAATCCTGAAGGTAGCGAGTTCCCTCGTCTCCCTCGTCTTCCAAAAAGGTAAAGTCCGCTCGATTCTGAATTCGAAATCGCAGGGTTGAAGAAAATGTTCCGTCGGGGCTTTGAAAATGAATCCCCTGCCCAACCGTGACAGGATCAAAAGGGCCGGCGTCCCCCATTTCGGCGGACGAGATGGGCTCTCGCGGTTGTGTGACTCCTGAAGCGCTGTTGGAACCAAAGGCCCACGAAGACGAGAGCCCGAAAAGAAAAAAGAAGATCCCAAAGAGCTTCATCATCATGGACCTCACTTATCGACCGGGTTTAACTTTTTTTAAAAGCCCGGCGAAGCTGATCAAGGGTGTTGTCGCGTTGTCGAGAGTTCGACTTTCTTCGTAGACGATCGTATCGCCTTCGCGGCGTAAACTCATGCGCCAGTGACGAACACGCCCGTTGCCTTCCGGCATACTGAAGCGCGCTTCAAGGACGTTTCCTTTGACCTCACCGACCACACGTCCGTTGTAGTAGAGCTGGCCCTTATCGTAGGCCATCCCGACGGGAGCGAACTTTTCCCGAATCGGACCACATTCACGATGGCCCCCTTCGAAATTCATTAACCATCGGCTCCCCTGGAATTTCATAAAAAAGACGGGACAGTGATGATGCTCACCTGACAGAGAGTAGATGCCGCTTCCTTGCCATTCTCCTGAAAACTGAGATGGATCTAGATGGGATTGAGCTTGCGCACTGACGAGCACCAATAGACTCATCAAGAAAGCAAGACATGATGACTTCGACATAAACCCTCCTTCGTACGGTCAGATATTTCCCACGATAGCGCGAAGCTTACAGCTGTCACGCATCCTTTCAAAATCGGCATGGCGCATCGGTCTGGATTCCGCTTTTTGACAAATGCGGGAGTTACGTGAAATCGTGCCCCCCTTGAAAGGAATCCGTATGCTTAACTTACTCTGCACTTGTGTTTCTGCTGTCCTCCTCTTTTTTGCTTCTGTGGCCCACGCCCAAGAGGCCGCCTCGGGAGGCCCGGCCCTTCCTCAAAACCCCGCGACCAACTGGGCCCACGAATCTGAAGTCGCGGCCGTTTCTGTCTCGGGAAACACGGAAACCGAAAGCTACAGTGCCAAACAGAAGACGACCTACAAATGGTCCGAAAACTCTTTGACCCTCACGGGTAGCTATCTTGAAAATAAGGGCCGCGTCGAGAACCGAACAGAGACCACAGCCAAGCAGTGGGATGCAGGTGGCCGCTACGATCGCGTTGTGAATGAGCTTTGGGGAGCCTACTTAGGCCATCGCGCCGAGGCCAATCGATTTGCGGGATTCATTCAGCGCGATATCTCGGACTTCGGTGCGAAGTACCTCATTCGAAAAAGCGATGAACTCACTTGGAAAGCCGAAGCCGGTTATGCCTACATCAAGACTTACAATACGTCCTACGAAAACTTGTATGACCCGTCTTACCGACTGTACACAGAAGCAGTTCGAAAGCTGGAAAAAAATCTGACCTTCGGTTACTGGATTGAATATCTGCAAAGCTTTTCCAAATCGAAAGTGTACTTCATTAACACCGAGGCGTCCCTGAACGTCATGCTCAACCAGATGTTTTCTGTGAAGACTTCTTATCTGTTGCGATATCAGAACTTCCGCGCACCGAACCAAGAAAAGTATACGGACACGACGCTGACGACGTCCCTGATCGCGCGATTCTAAATCACACTTAACCAGAAGTGAAAGAAAGTCCCTAGCCAGCTCCGCCTAAAAACGGAGAGATGTGGGAGATAAGAAAGAGAAAGCCCAGGGCTGGTGGAAGGGCCTGGGCCAGTGCCCCCTTCCAGTAGCGGGGGGCCGTCACGGCCAAAACGATTCCCGCAAGGATCATGCTCAGACCACAGAAACCCACGAGCGTCCCGGCGGCGACCACTCGCAACTGTAGAACGAAGATCAGACCCACCGTCATCCCAAGGGCCAAAGCCAGATTGTAGAAGGCTTGATTGAGGGCCCAGAGCTTCACGTGCTTATGGGCCTCTTCGCTGAGCTTCATTCTTCGAGCGGCTTGAGGTTTTTGTAAAAGCACGGCTTCAAAGAAGAAAAAAAGATAATGAAGAAGTGCGGCCAAAGAAAAGCAGAAAAAACTGATCCATTTAGCTTCCATATAGAAACGCTAACCCATGCCTGGGCACGGGTCACGTTTTCGTTCACGAAGACTACAAACTTTGGCACTCAACAGCGACCGATTCGCGGG
This sequence comes from Bdellovibrionales bacterium, assembly GCA_046336915.1. GTDB lineage: Bacteria > Bdellovibrionota > Bdellovibrionia > Bdellovibrionales > Bdellovibrionaceae. The sequence continues at coordinate 17,201 of JBKDHV010000105.1, read as the reverse complement.
GTGCGACAGAAACGGCTGAAACTCCGTATTCAGAGGAGATCGAACCTTTGTAGCCACCCGAGCGCTGCTTGGAAAGGAGAACAAGTCCATAACGGCCGTTCACTTCACAGGAGAAAGCAATATCACCATTCAGACTCCGGCTGACGATATTCCCCTTCAGACCCACTAACGAAACGTCCATGCAGCCTTCAACAAACGGCCACTCCACTCGTGGACCGGGACGTCGGGGAATCTGAGCAAAGCCGGGTTCAACCTCTTCGCGAGTATCAGCAAGCAAGGACGCCTTATTCACTCCCGCTTGAGCTTGCAAGATTCGAAAACTCACTCTTTCGTTTTTCGAGTTCCGCCCACGACATTCAACCTGGAAGAGGCCCGATTTCGAATTGGCTTGTGCAATCCACGAGAAAATAAAGACCGAAAGAATCAACACCGACTTCATGGGGTTCTCCATTTGTTGAAATGTGGGCCCTAAAACACGCATTCTACCGCGTGGTCAGCCCTTTCCCAATGTCAGTCTTTTTGACAGGTAAATTGAACACGATCCGTCGGCCTCAACTCTACCAGCACATCGGAACAGGATTTGAGTACTTAATCGTCCATCCCGATCCGTCGGACTTACACGTCGCCGCCTGTCCGATTGTGTCTCCGCACGTACAAACCGGCAACATCAAGATCGTGCCCGGCACGCAAGGCACCACCTGACCCGCGAAATAGGCCTGAGCATCCTCACAAGGTGGCGGAGGCGTTGGTGCGGGCGTTGGGGTCGGACCTGGCGTTGGAGCCGGGGTTGGGGTTGGCGTGGGGGGCGGTGTCGGAGTCGGAGTGGGGCCGTTTGAACAAGCGCAGGTGTGAGTTGTCTGCAAGTCCAGCCCCGGAGAGTCGTCAGTGCATCGGATCTCCACTTTTCCATTGTCAGCAGGGCTTGAGCAGCTCGACAAAGGCCCATAGTTCGAAGCTAGAGGATCGAGACTCGGGGACGAGCACATGGAAGCGGTGACAGTCTGTGAATTTGAAATTTGCCAATTGCAAGTTGAAGAACAGTAAGAGACGGCCGCAATGTTGCGCACCTCTTGAATATGAGTCGCGCGAATCACGGTCACCCGTGGCACAATTGAGGGGTCGGTGAAGCTCAAGTTAGGCAACCCCGTATTCATCATGACACTCATACCGACAGCCAGCTGAATCGCCGACATTCTCAGCTCATCAATGTGAACTTTCTTGATCGGAGTTACGCCCATAACAACAGGATCATCGGTCCATGTCGAGGCCGGAAGGCCACAGGCCGCCCGCCGCGAGTTGAGCAGCGCTCGAAGTTCATTTACATGAGCCGCTTTAATCGTTGTCTCTTGTGGAACCAGAGTTGGATCGGTCCAATTGGGAGCAGGAGGAGCGTCGGATCCCGCAAGCACCCAAGTCAGGGGGCCCAGCAAAAGCAGCATTCGAAAAAGAGTCGCGACAGAGAAAAGACCCATTATTGATATCTCGGCTCAAGTCGGCACGGAGGTGTCGCCGACGAGTCGAAAGTTCCCCCTAAACTCATGCAGACAGACATCAAAGAATTCGTCGAGCTCGCACAGCTTGCAACGGTATTCGCAGGCGAAACTTCCATGACAATCGGAAAATGTTTAAGACGCGACTGGGATCCAATGTTTTCTCCCGTTTTATTCGCGGCCAATGTGAATCTAAGAATCACTTGGGTGTTCACCCCCATTGGCGGCAAGGTGTTGTCCAAGACTTGATCGAACTCGATTCGGGTGGGCTGAAGACCATTCTTCGCTTTTCCCACCTCGGCCAGAACGGAGTTTCGATAACTTAAAACTGGAATCTTGATTTTCTGACTCTCGGTCATCGTATAGGGCAGAGCCGGAACTGGCGAGGGAAGCACGACGCTTACACCTGTAAACAAGGTCGCACAGGTTTCGGGCTGCAAAAGATACATTTCAATTTCATTTACTAAGGAATTGAATTCGATATTTTTCGTAATCGAAGATGTCGCTTTCTGCTGACTTTGAATGAAAGACAGAATCCCAAGTCCCACTACCGACGCGAGTCCCACGGCCACCAAAATTTCAACAAGAGTAAAGCCCTGGCGATTAAAGGTAAGCATCACTTGAATTCCCCCCCCGTCTTCAGAGTACAACGAAATCTCCGCTTCCCCCAAGTGGGCACTTTGAATTCGATTTTCTTTAGATAATACGTCTCAGAACAAGACAGTCAAAAGCTGAAGGTTACTTGAAAAGCTGCCGGAGTCGGCGGATATCATGAGCAAGATTTTCAAGACGCTCAGAATATGTAGATGAAAGAGACTGATACTTCTGAACCACTTGCGAGTAATCCTTCTCTTTCTTAACGTGATTCTTGAGCTCTTTCATCGCAAGACGAGCCCCCTCAATCGAGAAACGATCACGGTGCAAGAGCTTACGGATGATGTAGGCATTTTCGACATCTTTCCGAGTGTAAAGACGCTGATTATTTTGAGCCTTCTTCGGACGAAGGATTTCGAACTCAGTTTCCCAGTAACGCAAAACATAGGATTTGACGCCAAGAAGCTCGGCGACGTCGCCGATTTTGAAACCCATCTTATCGGGGATACTCGCGATCTCTTGAAGCAAGAGTTCATCACAAAGAGCTGCAGGCAAACTTTCGGGCGAGGTCTTTTCTTTGTCCTCGACGAATTCTAAATCTTTCAGCTGCAGCTCGCCCTCTAAAAGAGGGTCCATTTTATTCATCATCATCCTCATCACCCAGGCCGGTGACTTCTTCACCATTTAGCATGGCCTTGAGAACCTGCGAGGGACGAAAGGTCAGAACCCGGCGAGCTTCGATCATGATCTGTTCGCCCGTTTGAGGGTTGCGCCCCACGCGTTGATTTTTTCCACGCACAAGAAAGTTTCCGAACCCAGAAATCTTAACCTTTTCACCAGTTTGAAGCTGAGTCTTCAAAGTATCAAAGACCAACTCAACGAGCTCCGAAGCTTCCTTCTTCGAGAACCCAATCTTCTGATAGACCTTTTCCACGATATCCGCTTTGGTCATTGTCGATTTGCTGACGTTCTGTCCACTCATACGTTTCTCTTCAACCTCGATTAAAAAGGAAAGCCTTCTCAAGATTAAGACAAACCCTTGAAATCCTTCAAGGTTTTTTCTCCCTCATTAACGGAGCGCAACAGGATAGCGCGCCATCAGGTCCTCAACCAGTTTTTGTTGCAATGCATTCACCTTGTCTTCCTGGAGAGTCGCCTCGCGATCCTGCAAAACGAATCGAATCGCCACGGACTTTTTCCCTGACTCAAGCGGCTCACCACGGAAAACATCGAGGACTCGCAGATCCACGAGCAGCCCCCCGGCCTTATGGCGAAGAGTTTTCATGATCTCACCTACGGGAAGATCTTCCGGCATGACCAAAGCGAGATCACGCTGAACGCTCGGCAACTTCGAAGGGGTTTGCACCTTGAAGGTGACCGGTCCCTTTTCGAGGAGTCGATCCATCTCGAGCTCCATCACCGCAACAGGCACGCGAACTTTGCTCTCATGCAAAAGCCCCGGGTGAAGTGTTCCTAAGAATCCAATGGCTTGGCCTTCGACTTCGACAATGCCCCATTGCCCTTGATGAAGGAAATCGGGCGCCTGATCCGGCGAACCGGGTCGAACAAGAAGGGAACTCCAGCAAAACTTTTTCGCCCACACATCCAAAACGCCCTTGAGCTGGTACACGGGAGGAATCTTTGAAGACGTCGAGCTCCACAGATGAGGCTCGTGGCCCCAAACAGTGGCGGCCAGGCGGCTGACTTCGGAAATTCCCGCGTGATATTTCACGAAGGTCTTTCCGTGCTCAAACAGACGTCCGGACTCAAGGCCATGGCGATAGTTATGAAGCACATTCTGCCAAAGTCCCAAGGTGAGCGTCGAGCGCATCACATTCAGGTCTTCATTTAAAGGATTCAAAAGTGCGATTCGATCCTGCGAAACAGAAAGGCCGACCGCCTTCAACTTCGCTTCTGAGCCGACAAATTTCTTTTCCACCTGCGACGAACCAAAGGCGAAATTCAAAGATTGACTGAAACCCAAGCCCGTCATGACATGCCCCAGACTTTGAAAGCCCGTGAAGCCCTTGTCGTGGAGAGTAGGATTGTTCACATAAGCTGGAAGCGTCTCGGGAATCTTGTCATAACCGTCCAGCCGAGCGTACTCCTCAACAAAGTCCATTTCGTGCTGCAGATCCTGTCGAAAGCTCGGAGGAATCAGAGTGAGAGAAACTCCGTCGTCGTTTTCAATCTTGAGATGCAAACGTTTCGCGTACTCATGAATTTTTTCAAGCGAGGCTGCGTAACCCAGGCGTTGAGAAATCAGGCCCGCTGAAACTTGAATTCGTCGAACCGGAATCTCTCGCGAATCCCAATCCACATAGTCTTGGCTAATGGTTCCGCCAGCCACTTTTTGGATGAGTTCCACCGCACGGGCTAAGGCCTGCTCGGTCATTTCAGGGTCAATTCCGCGAGCAAAACGATAGGACGAATCGGTTTCAATTCCAAAACTTCGAGCGGTCTTTCGAACACTCTCGGGTCGGAAGTAGGCCGCTTCAAGAAAGACTCGCTTCGTGTCGACGGTCGTGCCCGAATTCAGGCCGCCGATGACGCCGGCAAGACACAAGGGCCGTTGGCTGTCTCGAATTGTGAGGTTCTCGTCTTTCAGTGAAATGTCTGTGCCATCCAGAGTTTTGAATTTTTCCTGGGCGCGGGCACGGTCGATGACAAGTTTTCCGCCCTGGATTTGATCCGCATCAAAAGCGTGCAAGGGCTGACCCAGCTCAATCAAAATCAGATTTGTCACATCCACCACATTGTTGATGGACTTCATTCCCACACTCTCGATTTTTTTCTTCAGCCAAGACGGACTTGGTTCGACACGGACCCCTTCGATCATACGGCCCATGTAGCGCGGACAAAGATCCGAGGCCTTGACCTCGACTTTGACATCTCCGGCCTGTTTCGCTGCTGTACCACTTAGCTTCTGAGGAATCGGCTTCACATCCCTCTGAAGAAGGGCGCCAATTTCGCGAGCCAGTCCGTAGTGACTCAGTCCATCGGCTCGATTCGGTGTCACCTTCAGTTCAAAGATAATATCATCAAGGCCCCAGTGCTCAGCAAAGGCCTTTCCAACGGGCGCGTCTTCATCGAGGATCGCAATACCATCCGATGTCTCAGGAAGCCCGAGCTCTTTGAAAGAGCACAGCATTCCGGCCGACTCGACACCTCGAAGTGTGGACTTCTTAATTGCAAAATTACCAGGCAAAACGGCGCCCGGCAAAGCGACGACGACTCGATCCCCCACTTTGTGATTTTGAGCTCCGCAAACAATTTGGTGCACCTGATTCTGCCCGGTGGTCACGCGACACACAGAAAGTTTGTCCGCATTCGGGTGCTTCGCTTTTTCCAGAATGTGGCCGACCACGATCTGATGATACAGATGGCGCGCATCCTGAATACCTTCTACTTCAAACCCGGCGCGAGTCAGAATCTCGGCCAGCTCTTGTGGCTTGTTGAAGTAGTCCTCCACTTGAACAAATTCATGAATCCATTTCAGGGAAATTTTCATAAGAACTGCCTTAAAAATCGAAGATCATTTTCAGGGAACAAACGAATGTCCTCAATGCCGTACTTAATAATCGCCATTCTTTCGATTCCAAAACCAAACGCAAAACCTTGCCACTTTGGGTACTCGACTTTGGCGTGCTCAAAAACTTTCGGATTGATCAGCCCGGCACCGCCGATTTCGATCCATCCCGTTTGTTTGCACATCGAGCAGCCCTCTCCCTTGCAAACAGGGCACGAACAATCCACTTCAGCGGAGGGCTCGGTGAACGGAAAAAAGCTCGGTCGGAAGCGCGTCTTGAGTCCTTTACCAAAGAACTCGTTCACGAAAAACGTGATGGTCCCTTTCAAGTCCGCCATGGAAACATCCGTATCCACACACATGCCTTCAATCTGATGAAAGTGCGGCAGGTGAGAAATATCACTGTCGACACGAAACACAGGTCCCGTGCCCATGATTCGAAGCGGAAGTTTTTCGCCCTCGAGCGAGTGAATTTGAATCGGCGAAGTGTGAGTTCGTAGCACGTGAGTTTCGTCGACAAAGAACGTGTCCTGCATATCACGCGCAGGATGGTTCTTCGGAATATTCAGAGCCTCAAAGTTGTAATAGTCTTTTTCAATAAGGGGGCCGGTTCGTAGCGAATAGCCCAGACGTCCAAGAATCGCCGCGATCTCTTCGGTCACTTTTTGCACGGGGTGAAGGGCTCCGATCTGAATTTGATCTCCGGGAAGGGTCAAATCCAAGCGCTCCTGCTTCATCTTTTTTTCAATTTCTTGAACCTCAAGTTGCCCCTCGAGATGATCGTAAAGTTTCTCCAGGAACTCTTTGACCTCATTTACTTTTTTTCCAAATTTCGGCTTTTCGTCCTTGGAAAGGCTTGCCATCAATTTCATCGCATCGGTCAAGGCCCCGGTTTTCCCAAGGAATTGAACTTTGGCGTTGTAAAGCTCTTGAGGACTTGTGGCCTTTTCGAAAGCGGCCAAAGCCTGACTCTTAATCTGATCCAGTTGAGTTTGGGAATCTGACATAGTCCTCCAATATGGCTAAAACCTGATAGATTTACAATGTTTGGAGTTCTTGACGAGTTGTGCTAAAACCCCGATCTCATGGCTCATAAGAACAAGACCAATTTCAGTCCCTATAAGGCTCGGCAAGCCCAGGCGGGACGCAGGCCCTCGTCGCCCCATCAGCAGCGCGGCCGTCACCGTCGACCCGAGAGTGTTTTCTCGGTTCAACAGGCCAATGATCGCCTGTACGACCTGTTTCGTAATCACGGGGGCGAGTTTATCACCCATGAGCAGCGCCTGCAGATGGCGCACTTCTACGAAATCCTGATGAAAGAGCAAGAGCACCACAACTTCACCCGCCTGATGACCTTGAAGGACGTGGGTCTGAAGCACTTCTTGGATTCGGTTTTAGTGGCGCGTTTGACGAAGCTGCAGTTCCCGCTGATGGACATGGGCACCGGGCCCGGTTTTCCAGGGGTGCCGCTGAAGATCCTTTTTCCCGAAGAAAAAATCCTGCTCGCCGAAGGTGTCCAGAAGCGAGTCGAGTTCTTAAAGCGCGTGCGCGAACAGTTGGGCCTTAAGAATCTTGATATCATCGGTCGCAATATTGATGAGTCTTTTGTTTACCCCCTTCAAGGTGTGATCACGCGCGCGGTCGAAGATGCGGCCAATACCCTTCGCAATGTCTCGCAGTGCGTGGAGGTCGGCGGTCGCGTCTATTTGATGAAGGGCCCCGGTGTGGATCCCGAGCTGGATCTCGCGAAACAATGGAGCGAGTACTACAAACTCGTTGAAGATCATCACTATGAAATCCCGCACACGCCCCACAAGCGACGGCTTTTGGTTTTCGAAAAGGTGAAGGCTGTCCCTCTGAAGGACTTTGACGAGGACGATGTCGAGTTCGATGACGAGGACCACGCATGAGATCCCTGACCTCGAGCGCCAATCCTCAGTTCAAGATTTGGCGAAGCCTTACGAGCTCGAAGGGAATCAAGTCCGAGGGGCTCTTTCTTCTGAGTGGCGAAAAACTCATCCGCGAATTTTTGAAGGACCCTTCCCACGAGATTGTCGCCGAGATTGTGCGCCCCCAGGGCTCGGCCCTTCAAGCGAGCGCCCCTGCCTACGACCTGTCGCGTGAACTCTTTGAAGAGCTGGATGTGATCGGCACCCACTTCAATTTGTTAGTTTTGAAATCTCGCCCCTTGCCAACGTCCAGCTCTGAAGATGAGAGCTCAGCCCTTGAGCTGATTGCGCCGATCGGAGACCCGGGAAATTTGGGCGCCCTGATTCGAAGCGCTGTGGCCTTTGGTGTTTCGAAGATTCATCTCACACAAGAAAGCGCGCATCCCTTTCACCCAAAATGCGTGAAAGCCTCGGCGGGAGCGGTCCTGCGGGCGCCCCTGTATCAATCGGGTCCCGTCAGCTCGTGGGATCACCCAAGCGTTTGGGCTCTTGCTCTTGAGGGGCCCTCAATCGTCAACACACCCACTCCACAAAGAGTCCGTGTGCTCGTCGGCGAGGAAGGTCCCGGCTTGCCCGAGCTTCGCGTTGCCACGAAAGTCTCGATTCCCAATCGAGGAGTCGAGAGCCTAAATGCCACTGTCGCTGCAAGTCTGGCCTTGTGGCACTTGTCGAAAAAATCGTATTGACCCCGTCTCCATTTCGAATCGAAGCTTAGATAACGGACATTTTTCGAGTGCTTCGTTGTCTTTCTGCATTCTGTCCGAAGGAGCTGCGTTTCGGCATGAAAAGGTTCTCCCAGCACGGGTTCTCATTAACAGAGCTTTTGGTGGCTATGGCCATCATGGGGTTTATCACGCTCACGCTGGTGGCCATGACAACGAACCTGCAAAAGGAATTTCGCACTCTTTCTCAGAAAGCGGAAGCCCTTCAAATCGACAGCGCCCTTTTGACCTTTCTCGGGGATGAGTCCATTTGCTCGTGGCAGATTGCCGGCCAGGTTATTGATGTGAGTTCAACAACGACATCCGTGGCCAGCCCGACCGTCATCAACCTGACTGATTTCAGAATGGGCCTTGCCAACTTTACCTCGGGCACCACCTCTTGCCCGTGCGGACAAGGAGCAAGCTGTCCCGTGACCATTAGCCACGGACCTAATCAGCAAGTCGTAGCTGAGGTCGCCACCCTAAGAGATCTGTCGGGAGGTCGCAATGCTCACGGCGCAGCTATCACAGCGCAAAATCTAAACAGTCTCACCACCACTTGCGCCGGTCAACCCTTCGGATTCTACAATGAACTACGCTAGTGGTATTACTCAAACTAAGGAATCAATTCGAATTTTTCCCCGAAAAGGACTTCTATGCTGCAAAATGGGATTCTCACCTTCCTGACACTCATCGGCCTCACTCCCGGCGTTCTTTCGAAGACTCGACCTCTTGAAGTGCCCATCTTGGCTGACTTACAAGACTTAAAAAAACTGGGAATTGCCGTCTATGCGCAGGACCTCGAAAATCAAGTGGGTTTGGCTTTCACAAGCGACCAGCAGCGGGCGGCCCTCCAGCACCAGTCCCATGACCAAGGAAAATGTGGCGGCTTCGAAGTTCTTCCAGCGTCCCCGAATCCCGAAAGCCACGTACAGCAACTTCGCCATTTGCATCAAGTCACAAGACGAATGAAGGCCGTGGCTCGAGGCCCTTGGAGACAAGTTCAAATTCATAAACAATCCTGGATTGAGAGCGCGCTTGGACAAGTCCAAGATCTTTCGCTTCATGAAACGGTGACTTGGCTGTCTTCCTTTAAAAGTCGCAATGAAAAGAGCGCCAATCCCAACGAACACATCGTTCAGCTGAAAGCGAAAATTGAAGAGCTCATCCGCCAACGCTCGTTTCCTGTCCAAGTGGAACTGGTCGGCCACAGCAACACACGACAACAGAGTCTGCGCGCCCGAATTCCAGGACGCGTTCGCCCCTCTGAAATCGTAGTTCTGGGCGGACATCACGACTCGGTCAATTCCTCTTGGTCCGGGCGTGACCACGCACCTGGCGCCGACGACAACGCCTCGGGCTCGGCCAATCTGCTGGAAATTCTGCGAGTCCTTTTGCAGCAGACCCAACCCGAGCGCACAATTGAAATTTTCTGGTACGCCGCTGAAGAGTCTGGCCTGTTGGGTTCTTCTGAGATCGCCAAAGCCTATCGCCAGCAGAAGGCCGACGTGATCGGCGTTCTCCAGCTCGATATGACTGCGTACCCCGGGTCGGGCGATATGACGATTGCCAGCCTCACGGATTTTACGCATCCGTGGATGCAGCAGTTTTTGAAAGAGCTGAATCAGAAGTATGTGGGACTGAACATCCTTGATGACTCCTGCGGCTATGGCTGCAGCGATCATGCCTCTTGGTATCGACAAGGTTATCCCACCGTGGTGCCCTTCGAAGCTCGAAGTCGCAACATGAATCCGGCGATTCATTCAAAGAACGATGTGATCTCGCCGTCTCTGAATTTCCAGCACTCCGCCGCGATCGCGAAGCTGAGTTTGGCTTGGGCCCTGGAACTGGCGAATTCTAATTTGCGAGCACCTTAACGGTTATTGCTTTTATCAAATATGAACTTATTTCTTTGATACCTGACTACAATTTCCCAGTGCAACTTTTTCCCATCATAACTTCATAAGGAGTCATCCAGTCAAGGATCTTCATAGGTCTGTTATTGATTTCAAATTCTATCTTTTGTAGCTGCTTATTGCTGAGGTTGGTGAGATCAGTTTTCTTCGGGAAGTACTGTCGAAGGACTCCAATTCTGTTTTCATTTGTGCCCCTTTGGTAGCTTGAGTAGGGGTCACAGAAGTAGACTTTGATCTTCACTTTCTTTTCATAGTTGAGATGATCCGAGAACTCTTGTCCACGGTCGTTGGTCATCGACTTTTTTGGGAGCCCTTCTAAGGCTGTGATTGTCTCCTTGGTTACTTTCTTCGCCAACTTCCCATTGAGTTTTCTGAACTTATTGAACCTCGTTTTGCGATCCGTAATGACCAGCACGGCTGACTTGTGGTTCTTTCCAACCATTAAGTCTCGTTCCCAGTGGCCCACTTTTTTTCGTTTATTTGCCTTCTTAGGACGCTTTGAAATCGACCGGGCATTTTGTATCTTTCCACGACGATCTTCAGAGGGAAAACGCTGCTTTCTAGCTCTTCGAGATCTTCTCAAATTCCGCCAGAGTTCGCCTCCATTGACACGGTCCTCATAGATGAACTTGTAAATTGTTTCCGCGCTCACGGTCTCTTCACCTTCAACTCGAAGACGATTGGAGATTTGCTCAGGTGACCACTTAAGCTCAAGTCGCTCCGTAATCATCGCCATGATCACAGGATTCATCTTATACGGCCCGTGTTTGGACTCCTCACGAGCTGATGCCTTGGCTTGAGCTTGCTTCGGTCGATAGCCTCTGAGGCCTTTATTTCGTGAAATTTCTCGCCCAATTGTGCTCTTGTGAACGCCAAGCTTGTCAGCTATGGCCGATTTTGATAACCCAGCATCGAGGCCGTCTTTTATCCGAAGACGATCCTCGCTGGTCACCCGACGGTATCCCATTCTTCAACTCCTTTTTTCGCAAAAACTGAGTCGCAAATGGCCCGTCAGGTGGCTACCTTCAACTCAGCTTGTTATTGCCTGAGTTGCGCTGGAATATTGGATGTGGGTTTTAATTTCCATTTGTTACTCCAATTTATTATTTTATCCAAAGAGGTATGTTTGAACCTCCTCAAGTTTTGGTCCAAATTTCCACACAGCTCGACCTTTAATATTCGGATTAATCTCGAATGCCCTTTTTGTACCGATGGCTGATACACTTGAAACTTGATTGGCCATCGGAAAGCAAAGAACGGCTGGCAAGTTTGCTTTAACCGTTTGATCAAAACTTGAAGCATCGGGTTTTTGAGTGGCTACGATTAAATGCACACCACTTGCGCGACCTTGACGAGCTATCCGGTTAACCGAAGCCCTAGCTTTATTAAGAGATTCTTTCTCGACTTCAGGTTCTCTTGAGTAAAGCTGAGCGACTTCATCAATGATGATATAAGTTCTTTTTTCATCTTGATGCCTAACAGTCTCTTGGGTTGCGGTGGCTTTCTTAAGTTTTTTCTTTAAGTAATCATCAAAATTTGAAGCTCCTAATTCAGATAAAACTTTAAACCGCTCCTCTAAGGTCATTCCAATCCGAACGAGTTCTTCCACGCAGCGCTTGGTACCATCAAAGCACTGAATATTACTTCCTAAGTTTTTTGCATGATTTCTTAAATCCGCTGTTTCCATCCCACCCTTGAAATCAAGGAAGATAATTTTAGCATCTGGATTATTTTTAGTTAGCACAGTCGTTACAACTTTTAAGAAGTTTGATTTTCCACCACCAGTTTGACCGGCGACTAAAATATGACCCACATCTCTCATGTTCACATGAATTGCACCTTCAAAGGTTTCACCAATGGGGATCTCGCCATCAGCAAATGCATCAGGGTTTTCTAGAACTGCTTTTTTCTCTAAATCCTTCATCGTATAGACAATCTCAATTTTACTTTTGTCATTATCCTCTTGAAGAATTCGAACCACTGTCATGTTTAAGACTGCTTCCACGCGCTCAATTTGTTTTTCAAAATCAGATTTTGTAACTCCGTGGGTGATGAGTCTTAGTTTTCTAACATGCTCATCAATTTTCACATCTTCAATTAAGGAAGGATAACGTCCGTTGCACTTTAAGTTTGCTGCTTCGAATGCATTTTTAAGTTGATTCAAAAGCCTAATTCTTTGAACGGCTCTTGATATTCCCCAAATAAACCAGCCAGAAAGAAGGCTTGAGTAGATTAGAAAGTTTCTTAAACTTGAATGTAGGTGATACTTGAACCCGATTGCTTTTATCGGATCAGCATCGATGCGAAAACAAAGAATGACTGCGACTAAAATACCGGCATAACACATTCTCGCAGGGACTCGGTTATTCAAAATACCAGATAGGATTTCTTCGACGGCCACTACTAAAAATTTGCCGATGTTAAAAAGTATGTCGCTTAGGTCTTGTTGGTTTTTTTTATTTTCCAAATGATTCCTCCTCTTTTGGTTTTGGTTCATCAATTATCAGATAAAACTCGGTCCCTTTTTTAACTTCAATGATGTTGGGTGAGTTTTTCATTTCATCTAAGTAGGCTTGGCTTTGATCAAGTGTTGCTTTGGACGCTCCTGAGAGGGCTGCATCCCGAGTCGATTTTTTTTGGGTTTGTCCCCAAATGTTAGAGCCACTCGTTTCTTGAAGACCCTCTGCCATTCCGCTCAAAAATCCAAACCCAATGGCCATTCCCATTTTTTTAGTTCTTGTTCCAACAAAAGCTCCCTTTAGTCCTAAAATCTTATCAGTCACATCAAAGGCTTGGGCGCGGATCGCAAAGGATTCCCCCGTTGGGAAAATAGCTTTTTGAAATTCCACAAAAAGCCTTTCGTCTTGTGATAGTCCCTTACCAAATAGAGTTGTTCCTACGGGTAGTGCCGGATCACCATCGACAAGCAGGGCTGTAACAAGTTTTGCCTTTACGATTCCATTTGAAGCACCACTTACTAAAATAGCTTTTGCCTCACTTCCAACAGGAATTTCAGAAAGACCTCGAAGGTTGAAAACTTTAATTCTGCCCACTACCCCCACACCAACGGGAAGTTTTGGAATGGCATTTGTCGTATTTTGAGAACTTAAGATGGGAGCTTGAAGGACTTGATCAGCAGAATTTATTGTCGGAATCCGAACAGGACTACCACGGGTGTCATTTAATTCTTTTTTGCCAGAAAAGAGAAAAGTCACAATTCCAATTACGATGGCAATGGGGAGTGCTATAATTTTGAGAACTGTGACGTTAAAGGTCTGCTTTAACCCATTCCAAGTTTTAAAATATTCACTCTGCCCCCACCTCCAGGTTTTACCCTCGCTCTCATATAAGACTTCACTGGGTTTTCCTTCATTCATAATATTTAACCTCGACTTGAGAATCCTTAGGATCTTTAACGATGAGAATGTCGTCGCCTCTTGAACTCACAGTGATCAGGTCAAAAGCACATCTACGCTCTTCTAAGTACACGATTACGTTTGTGCGACCGGATTTATTGAGTGCTTTTATGACGAGATCATTTTTGATCTGCTTGAAATCAAAAATGACTTCACCTGGTACGACTTCTTTTGGCTTAAAGGGAAAGTTGATCACAGTAATGCGGCCATGAGCCACTCTCACAGGACGTGGCTTTTTATCATCGCATGGAATTGTTTTTTCTTTTTCTTGAGCTGCAAAACTGGAGCTCATACATCCCATAAAACTAAAAAAAAGTGTCAGACTTAATTGCTTAAGCATTACTTTTCCCCCTTTTTCTCAACCGGCACTGCGAGTGCGAGTTTTAATCCATAGGGGTTCAGCTCGTTTGGCTCTGTTTCTTCAAATGCGACTTTCACGGTAGTTTTAAGAGCTGATCTGATTTCCCCAATTGAAAGAACTCGGTCAAATTCAACAAGGGCTTCTTCTTTTGATACTTGGGCTTTACGGAAAACAATGTTTTGTGTGAGCCCTCTTGATTTCATTTCCTTTTGCTCTAAGTTTTTAAGCTCCATTTGTCTGTGTGAAAGAAAGAGTTCTGAATTTAGACTTTCTGAATCAAAACGGGCCTTGATCATAAGTCTGATTGCAAGCTCGAGGTCTTGCTCATCCAAAATAAGATCTGACATTTTCACAATCTCTAATCCTCTAGACGACCTCTCAACTACGACCGGGCTTCTGTCATGTAAGAAGATCACTGTGAGTGCAAGTAGAAGGCATGTGAAAGTTAAAGATTTAACTGATAGCTTTAAGAATTGATTTTCTTTTGTCAAAGAATCAACGGCTGATGAGAATCTCATCGTTGTTACCTCCAATTGGATAATATTTTAAAATTTAAGTGAGGCGTTTCGATTTGCCTTTGGGATCATCGTTTTTTTGGGATTTAAACGAACCAAGATCTCTGGGAGCTTGATCTTTTGCTTTATTGATAATTCCTGATGGTGTCATACTCGCTGCACTTAAAATGACGCCACCTAAAGCTGCCGCCCCAGAGTGAAGGCCACCGCGAAGAAGCTTTCCAACAATAAATGGGGTCGCAACGACGGAAAACGCTAGCAAAATGTTGAGTAAAATAGCTGTCAGGAAATCCACGTCATACTCAGGCTTGTTAATTTCTGAAAGCGCAAAGCTCCACAGAAGTGCTGCGAGTACCGACCATGTAACTTTCCAGCACGACACTTCAAAAAGAGCTTGAAAAAGACCTTTTGTCGCAGACGATGTTGCTGGTAAAACAAAAGCTGCAATCAGGATAGGTGAAAAAATATAAAGCAGAGTCCAAGTAAAAAGAAAAAGTGTGTCTGCCATATAAACGCTGATATAAAGTAGAAAGAAAGTGAGGTAGCTAATAAGTATTAAAACAGAATCTTTGATCGAAACCCAAGACCAAGTGAAACTAGAAACTTTATCACCCAGTCTTGAAACAACAAGTTTAAGATTACTCAGCTCTCCGACCTCTCGTGCCAGTTCATCTGTAAAATCAGCTAAAGCGTTCATGATCTCAGGTAGTGCGACAAGTAAAAACGCTGCTAAAATGGCACGCCCGACAAGAATCATGAACTCTGGAACCTGTCCCAAGGGCATTTTGAAATAATTTAAAACGACTCCGATAAGAAGTAAGGTCAGAACCATGCTATAAAATAAACTAGCAAAAAGAGAGTGAATTTGTTTTGCCTCACTTGCAAGCCAAGTCATATCCATCTTAAAACCTCGGTGTTTCAAAGTTTGCGTTCATGGATTGCATTTTTTGTTTTAATTTTTCACCTTCTTTTAAATATTGCTCTGTCTTATCCTTTTCCTGCTTATTTTGGATTGCGAGAGCCTGAGCCTGAAGTTTAAGTCCTTGGCCTGTCGCTCGCATTTGTTGGTTTAAAACATGAATGACGACGCCCAAGGACTGAGCCGTGAGTTTTGCAGCTCCTCCAGGGGACACGGCATGGGAGTATGTCTTAATTTCCTCACCAATTCGGTCCAGTTTTTTTGCATAATCATTGAGTTCATTATTAAACGTTAATGCTTCAGCCACAGTTTGATCGGTATTTCTTTGAACTGTGGCAAGTTTTGAATCCACAGCTCGGCCAAATAGGGATTCAACTAATCCCACAGCTTGATCAATTTTTCTTAAATCACGGTAAAGACCTGGATCGATTCGTAGTCCCAAAGTTTCAGCCATTTGAAGTGAATCATTAATTCCTCGGTTGATATCTTTTAATAGCCCAAGTGTGTCTTTACCATTATTTAAAATGGATTGAAGTTGAGCCAGTTGCTGAACAGCGTTTGCTAGTATTTTCATAAGAACTGCAACATCGCCGCCGAAAAGATCAGCGCGTGCCGTTTTAGGAATTGGCAGAATAAGGCAGAGCACTAGCACAACACTAGAAATTTGTTTCTTCATCGGTTTTCCTTTCAATAGATGTTTATTAGGCAGAAGCCCCGTGGGGGTATTTTTCAGCTAAAATCTCAAGTAGCTCAGCCTCAGGCATTCTGAGATTTTTTAACCGAAATTCTTCCATGATTTTTAAATCCTGTGGGTCAGTGGTAGCAAGCCAGTATTCGAGCGGCGTACTTTCGATCACCACAACTTGTTTTTCATCTCCGGCAATTAGAAATGCCTCTGAAAAATATCCCTTTTTAGAAGTCACACTTTCAACAAGTCTTGTCTCTCTTTCATTTAAAAGTAGAATCTCTTTTAAATGTGGAATATTGCCACCAGTTTGCTTGAGGACCCATTTAACTGAAGAGTTCGGCAGAATGGCTGAGGCGACTTTGGATTTTGCAAAATCATCCATGGTTTGAGAAATCGCAATGGCTGAAGCTTTATATTTTCGAAAAGTCCTAAAAACTTCTGCGATAAACCTAGATCCAGCCTCATTTTCTAAAAGTCTCCAACACTCATCAAACACCACAAACTTTTGACTGATCCGATCTTTTTGCACTTCCCGCCAAATGAGATCCGTTATCAAAAATAAACACACTGCTTGCAAGTCGGGCTGAGACTCTAAGCCCTTCAAATCAAAACATACAACACTGCTTTGAAGTTCTAAGTTTGTTTTGGCATCAACAAATTTACCAAAAGGCGAATCCCCACACCAAGGACCTAAAATTTTCCCCATTCGCTTAAGTGCAGGCTCTGGGTTTTGAAGGAGTTTCTCTCGCAAATGGCTAAGTCTCGGTTCTAGCTCATCACGTAAGATTTCTTTAATCATCTGCTCAATTTCAGATCTCTCTAATTTTCCGATGCCACTGGATTCATCCTCTTTTGTCATCAGCTCCACAAGAGAAGTCATAAACTTAATTTTTTGATCAATTGCATCTAGCGAGTTATCTGCAAGATCAAAGGGGTTCAGTGAAATCTGGCTATCAGCTCCCAAGGGAATATACTGTCCGTTTAAAGTTTCTGAAATTTTTCTGTAACTTCCACCGATATCTAAAATAAACACCTTGGGATTCTCTTTTAAAAGACCCACATCCAATATTCCAGCGCAACTCAGGCAATAACAAGCTGAGTTGAAGGTAGCCACCTGACGGGC
>JBKDHV010000104.1:0-26310 GCA_046336915.1 Bdellovibrionales bacterium | reverse complement strand
CATCGGGAAAAAGGCGGTCAAAATCTTGTAGATTCTTGGGGTATTCCAAATCACCTATATTCGACCTGAAGCCTCAACTCCAGTCAAGTGCATATGCATAAAAAGATTTTTAAATCCCTGCGAGGGAAAAAGGCCCCTGCTCTAAAAAAGCAGGGCTTTTTATTTTTCCCAGTCTTTTTAAAATAGGCTTAGACGTTGATGCCTTGTCTTGGGGAGACCAATCGCGACTTCAGAGTCTCGTTTTCGCTTTCAAGAACGCGAACCAGAGTTTTCAGGTCGGTGACTTCTTCTTTAAGTTGAAGTATCTGCTCTTCCTTCTCTTGAAGAATCTGCGAATAAGCTTTCTTGAGCTCGTTCAACAGTTTGTTGGCAGCCGTTAGGATGGGGCCCTCGGAGCCCCCACCCAACTGAGTCGGGTGTACCGTGTCCTCTTTTTGTGGAGACCCGTTTTCTTGACTCACCTTCAGCATGCGATTTGGGGAGGGGCGATGGTGTTGGTGGGCGCTAACGGGTTCATCCAGGAGCAAGTATTTACCCTCGTTGAACTGGTACTTAATTTCGTTGGCCTTAATTCGTCGTCGCAAAGTGCTCACGCTGATCCGATGCTTTGCTGAGTATTCAGTGATGGGCAACCATTGACCTGACATAAATTACGACCTTTCTGCCTACTCAAGCTAGCATGGGGGGTGTTCATGTCAACTCTCGTCTGACTATCTGGGCCTAAGTCTTTATCACATCTGGCCGAAGGGCTTACTTTTCGCGTCTTGAGTCTGGGTAGTCATCCTTTCCAAAGGCCTTTTTCTATGGTCAACTAAGGCGAGTATGCAAATTCGTGAGAAGAAGAAGATTGGTCTGGTGCTCAGTGGAGGCGGTATTAAAGCCGCCGCTTTCCACATCGGCGTTTGCTTAGCCCTGAAAGAAAAGGGCTTTCGTTTCGCTGGCGGAACCAAGGATCTTGTTCGACACGCCTTCCCAGAAGGCGACCCTCTTACGGTCAGGGTCTATGTCGGCTCAAGTGCGGGCTCGTTTGTAAGCTCGATCTTGGCCTCTGGCTATGATGTCGAATCCCTGGTGAACGCCTTTCAGTTGGGGACCCGCCACAAGGCCCGCTTTACTGGACGCCATATCAAGGCCCTTCGCCCCTTTTCCTATCGTTACGTCTTCGCCTTTAACGGACGCAGTCTTTTGAACTATGTTCCCCGCTCACTCTTTGGCGACTCGTGGTTGGCTGGGGGGTTCGAGGCCTTTATGAAGTCGGGCCTGAAACTGAATGGATTCTTCACGACCGCGGGGGTTGAAAGGTATCTGCGTAAGCACGCCCTTGTCGAAAATGACTTTAGCCGCCTTGGTGTTGAGCTTTACGTTGTCGCCACTCAGTTGAACCATTCGCGAAAGGTGATCTTCGGCCCCTACCCCGAGTCCTGGAAGACGGCCGATACCAAGTTTGTTCATTATGCGAGCATTAGCGAGGCCGTGGCCTCATCGACGGCCCTTCCCCCTGTCTTTGCCCCGTACGGAATTCATCGCCCTGATGGGAAAGAACTTTTCTTTTACGATGGCGAGATTCGCGAAACTCTCTCCGCCCATATTGCCGCTGATAATGGCTGCGATCTTGTGATTTCTTCGTATTCTGTTCAGCCCTACCACTTCACCAATGAAGTTGGCAGCCTTCACCGTTATGGAATCCCTGTGATTATCAATCAGGCCCTTTACCAGGCTATTCAGCAGAAAATTGCAAAGCATATTGAGTGGAATCGGCGTCACAAAGAACTCTACACAACCATCGATCATTTCTTTAAAGACGAGGGGCTACCAGAAGCCAAACGAAAGAAGCTTCTTGAGAAACTTGAAAAGCAGATTCATATGCGACCGAGCACTGACTACATCTACATCTCACCGCGAGCGCAGAATCCGGATATGTTCTTTGCCGATCACTTCAGTTTGAACGCCAACACTCTGGAAAAGATTGTGCGGATTGGTTTCAAATCCGCACTCCATGCGCTCCGGCCCTACGGCCTCTAGAGATCTGGCGCCTTGGAAAAAGGCGCCCGCGTAAATTTCAGCTCTTTTAGATCAGGCTGTTCTCGACCATGGCCAAAAGAGGCCCGGACACAACACCCAAGAACAGGGTCAGAAGTGCCGTAATGACAATTGTAATCGCCGTGGCGTACTGGCCCGCGTAAGCCACATCACTCTCGCCGTCCTTCATGTACATCACCACGATGGGGCGCAAATAGTAGTAAACGCTAATCACAGAGTTGATCACACCCCAAATGGCCAACCACAAAAGGCCTTCCCCAATGGCAGCGTTGAAAAGATAGAACTTCGAGAAGAAACCTAAAGATGGCGGCAGTCCCGCTAACGAAAACATAAAGACCGAGAACGAAATCGCAAGCACCGGACGTCGCTGTGCAAACCCGGCCAGGTCGTCGACCTCAAGAGAGTGATCTTCTGTTTTCTCCATCATGGAAACAAGTGCGAAGGATCCAATCGTCATTAACGAGTAGGAGAACAGATAAAAAATCACGCTCGAAGCTGCAAAAGTTCCATTCTCGCTGACACCCGCTGTAAGCAAGCCCACCATGATGTATCCGGAATGCGCAATGCTCGAGTAAGCGAGCATTCGTTTCAAGTTGTTTTGTAGAATCGCAGCGGTGTTTCCAACCAACATCGTGATAACGGCCAACCACTGCAAGACTTCAAACAAACTATCCGAAGCCACCAGCGGTCGTGTGGCGATGACTCTTAGGAACGCAGCAAACGAGACCACTTTCACCGCGGTTGCCATAAAGGCTGTATGTGGCGTGGGTGCACCTTGGTACACATCTGGTGTCCAGGCATGAAAAGGCGCGATCGAAACCTTGAAGCAAAACCCAACAAGAATAAGGACGGTTCCGAACAAGTACATCTTATTTGTCTGAATTAAGGACATCGCCGTTTCAAGAAGCTTCAGAATGTTGGTTTGTCCGCTGGATCCATAGACGAATGAAATTCCGAACAGGAAAATTGCCGAGGCGAAAGACCCCAGAACAAAATACTTAAAAGCACTTTCCTTTGAGAGTCGTTGCTCATGACTCATTCCAATCATGATGTACAGGGCGAGAGACATGGTTTCCAGTCCGATAAAGATCATCAAGAGATCCAAAGCGGAAATGAGAATTAGCATTCCTAGAACCGAGCTCAGAGCTAGAAACACAAGCTCAGAGAACTGGGGTCCGCGAGTCGCAGGGTTTTCGTACATCAGGATCAAAGATCCAGCTGCGGCGACGAGTGCGATAAGGCCCGTCCACTGGGTAATTCCGTCAAAAACAAGCACGTCATTAAACGCCGTCTGTCCGGTTCCGCCGAAGACGATCAAAAGTCCCGCAGACGTGATGATACCAAGAAGAGCTTGAGCCAAAGTTGCAACCGGTCGCTGCTCGACGTTCCCTTTTAAAACCTTAATCGTCAGCGGAATAAGAGAGGCCAAAAAGAGAGCGATCAGCGGGCTGACAAGAAGAATGTCACCCATCGTGATTGTGAACTTCATATTAGCGCGCTCCTTTCAAAACCAACTCGTAACTTGTTTTGTTCTTGATCAAGTGGTCAATGCTCGCGTTCGTCCAATTAAGGAAGTGATTGGGGAAAAGTCCCATCCAAAACACCATGACAACAAAGGGAGTTAGAACCAGAATTTCTCGAAGGTTCAAGTCATGAAGCGGATGTGCTTCATCTTGAACCAACGGACCCTTCTCGCCAAAGAAAACTCGCTTGAACATCCAGAGCATGTAGGCGGCACCCAGCACGACGCCCGTGACCGCAAATCCGGCGGCCCAAGGTTGCGCCTTGTAAGTTCCTAAAAGAATTAAGAACTCTCCCACAAAGCCATTCGTCAAGGGAACCGCGATCGAAGACAGTGTGATGATGAAAAAGAAAATCGTATAGGTCGGAAGAACTGAGGCAAGGCCCCCGTATTCTTTAATTTCTCGAGAATGCGTTCTTTCGTAGATCATTCCAATCAAAAGGAACAGTGCCCCTGTGCTGATTCCGTGGTTCAGCATTTGGTACAAGCCCCCTTGAAGACCTTGATGGTTGAAGACGAAAAGGCCCATCATGATGTAGCCCATATGGGAAACGGACGAATAGGCGACTAGCTTCTTGATGTCAGGCTGAACCATGGCAACAAGCGCCCCGTAAATAATTCCCACAACCCCCAGAAGAATGAACATCCACGCCCAGTATTCGGTCGCCTCGGGAAACAGCGGAAGTACCCAGCGCATGAAACAGTAGGTTCCCATCTTCAGCATGACACCCGCAAGCACCACAGAGCCAGGCGTTGGCGCCTCAACGTGGGCATCAGGAAGCCAGGTGTGCAGAGGAAACACAGGAACTTTGATGGCAAAAGCCAAGGCAAAGGCAAAAAACAGCAAGGTCTGCATGCTGAAGAAATCTTTGCCGATAAAAGGAATATTCAATTTGTAAAAGTCCAAAAGACTTGAGCTCATTTGGCCGAAAGCCTGTTGAGTCAGGTACATCATATAGATGATCGCAACCAACATGAGAAGCGAGCCCGCCATCGTATAGATAAAAAACTTAAGCGTGGCGTAGATTCGGCGAGCGCCCCCCCAAATGCCGACGATGAAATACATCGGAATAAGCGAGAGCTCCCAAAAGACATAGAACAGAATCGCATCGAAGGCCAAAAAGGTTCCCAGCATTGCCGTCTGGAGCAAGAAAAAGCAAACATGAAAGCCGCGAACTTTTTCTTCAATGGACTTCCAGCTTCCAAGAATAATGAGCGGAGCCAAAAAGGTCGTCAGCTGAATCAGCCAGAACGAGATTCCGTCTAGGCCTAGAAAGTACTGAATTCCAAACCTTTCAAACCAAACGTGCTTTTCGACAAGCTGAAGCTCCGCCGACGAAGGGTCATAGTGTTGAAAGAGCAAAAGCCCATACAGGAAATGCGCAATCGAAAACCCAAGAGCGATGGGCCGAATCGTGCTCTTTTGAGGCCATACCGAGAGAATAATGGCAAATACAACAGGTAGAAAAATCAGGACGCTGAGAACCATGGACTTACCTCATCATCACAAATGTTAAAGCTAGAACAAGTCCTACACCGATGTACATGGCGTAAGTTTGCAAGTTTCCGTTTTGCAAAGAGCGAACAAAAGACCCACTTCCTCGAATCAGATCACCGGCCCAGTAGGTGCAGCGATCGATGAATTTAACATCGATGTAGGCCCAAACATTTTCAGAAATTCGAACAAGCGGATTGATGATGAAGCCAAAGTAGAATTCATCCACCAAATATTTCTGAGAAACAATTTTGTGGATGGGTGACATCTTCTTTGTCAGCGCCTCGATTGCCTCGGGCTTTCGCACATAAAAGTTATACGCAACAAAAGCTGAGATCAAAGCAAGCCCAACAGAAACTCCCATCAAGCTCCACTCCATTACGGCGTCCGCTTCTTGAAGACCCGGGATGGGCTTTACAATTGGCGCAAACCAGTTTTGAAGGATGTTCTCAGGATGCCCCGGCAAGATTGCCCCGATGACATGCGGAATTCCTACATAGCCGCCTACGACAGAAAGGATCGCAAGAATCACGAGAGGGATGAGCATAATGGCCGGTGATTCATGTGGGTGAATATCTTTGGGAACTCGGCTTTTGCCCCAGAAGGTCAGACACATCAAACGAGTCATATAGTACGCGGTCATGGTCGCGCCTAGCGCCCCGAGGGCCCAAAGCGACCAGTGGCCTAAGGGGGAATGGAAGGACATCCAAAGGATTTCATCTTTCGAGAAGAATCCAGAAAATCCAGGAGTTCCCAAGATCGCAAGCCATCCCATCACGAACGTAAGATGCGTCCAGGGAAGATACTTCTTCAAGGCCCCCATTTTGCGAATATCTTGTTCTTCGTGCATAGCATGGATCACCGAGCCCGAGCCCAAGAACATGAGCGCCTTAAAGAACGCGTGAGTCATCAAATGGAAAAACGCAGCCGTGAAGGCGCCCACTCCGCAAGCTAGGAACATATAACCCAACTGCGAAACGGTGGAGTAAGCGAGAACTTTTTTAATGTCATTTTGAGCGATACCAATACTGGCAGCCATCACGACAGTTAAAGCCCCAATGATGGCGACCACCATCATCGTGTTGGGTGCTGCCAAATAAAGCGGATTCAATCGCACAATCATATAGACGCCCGCTGTGACCATGGTCGCCGCGTGGATGAGTGCGGAAACTGGCGTAGGGCCGGCCATCGCATCCGGCAGCCACACATAGAGCGGTATCTGTGCCGATTTTCCAGTCGCGCCGATGAAAAGGAAAAGAGTTCCAAGCGTCGCGACTCCAAGCCAAGTGCTCTCCATCACAGTGGGCGCAAGGCCATTCAATTCTTGGATATTGAGCGTTCCATACTGAACGAAGAAAATGAACATCCCGATCAAAAAGGCCGCATCGCCGATTCGGTTGGTAATGAAGGCCTTCATGCCCGCCGCCGCCTTCTCGCGATCTGTAAACCAGAAGCCAATCAGAAGATAGGACGCAAGCCCGACACCTTCCCAACCGACAAAAAGTGTAACAAGGCTATCCCCAAGCACGAGGACCAACATGTTGAAAATGAAGAAGTTCAAATAAGAGAAGTACTTCGCAACACCCTTGTCGTGGTGCATGTAGCCCACCGAGAAAAGGTGGATCAAGAATCCAACGCCCGTGATGATAAGAATCATCAAGCTGCTCAGTTGGTCGATCCAGAACCCAAAATTCACATTCAGGCTTTCCACGCTCATCCAAGATCCATACACCACATGAATATGGCGGGCGTCGGCTGGCATTGAAAGCAACTCAAGCCAAAGCATGACGGCTGCGACAAATGAAATGAAAACGGCAAGCGAGGCAATGCCGCCTGCGACGTTAGCAGAATGCTGTTTACGGCGAAGACCGTTGATAATGAAGCCAACCAGAGGACTCGCTAAAAGCAGGGAGACTAATGCTGTATGACTCATGACTATCCCTTCAAGTGCTCAAAGAATCGAATATTAACTTCTTTAAATCGTTTGTAGATCGAGACTGCAAGAGCAAGCCCCACGGCCGCTTCAGCCGCCGCAATGGTCATCACAAAAAAGACCATGATCTGACCGTCGATATTGTTATTGTACTTGCTGAACGCAATGAAACTAATGTTCACGGCATTCAACATCAGTTCGATCGACATAAGCATCACAATCGCGTTTCGGCGCAAAAGAACGCCAATCATTCCCAGAGAAAAAAGGATCGAAGATAAGATCAGATAATGATCCAGTCCGATTTGAGTGAAAAAATCAGCGCTGACCATGAGTTCCTCCTTTGCTTCGCGCGAGGGCAACCGCGCCGACCGCGATCACAAGAAGCAAAACGCCCAGTGCCTCAAAGGCAAAAAGATGTTGAGTGAAAAGTTTGTACCCAAGAAGTTTTGTAGGATCGGTCTTGTCCGCGACCTGATCGCGAACGCTGGTAACACCCTTGCTGCTAAAAACGATGGCTCCTGTGACCAAGCCCGTGAGCAGGCCCGCACTGATCAGCTTAATTGCTCCCGACACGCGGCCCTTAGTGAAGGCCTCCATTTCGTGCTTTAAGTCGAAAAGCATCAGAACCATCACAAAAAGAACCATGACGGCGCCGGCATAAACAATCAGCTGAACACCCGCAACGAAGTAGGCCCCCAGGGTCACAAAGATGGCCGAAACCCCAACCATGGTGAACGCTAAAGCTAGAGCGCAGTACACGGGGTTGCTCATTAAGATCACAAGGCTTCCCCCCAGCAGGGTGAGAGCCGCAAGAAACCAGAATAAAAATGCATCTGCTGTCACAGTTGATCCCCTTTAAGTCGAGACGGTGTAGATTACCAGAGCTGTCGCTACGGTGTTGGCCAATGCCCAGGGCAACATGGTTTTCCATCCCAGATCCATAAGCTGATCGTAGCGGAATCGCGGAAGCGTCCAACGAACATGAATGAAGATCCAAAGGAAGATGGCAAACTTCACGTTATAAGACAAAAAGTGGATCAAGGCGTTGAGCGCCTGGGCCCCGACTTCCGAATAACCCCAGCCTAAAATTGTCTGGTGCATTTCCTCGACCGTGATACCTGGAATTCCGTAGCCCCCGAAAAAGAAGGTCGTTGCAAGCCCGGAGGCAATCATCATGTGCCCGTACTCACCGATAAAGAACATCAACATTTTGAAGCCGCCGTATTCGGTGTGGAAGCCCGCCACGATTTCAGCTTCGCCCTCGGCCAAATCGAAAGGCAAACGATTCGACTCGGCAAAAGCCGCAGCGAAAAACAGAATGAAGGCAATCGGCTGATAGAAAATTCCCCAGTTCGGCAAACAACTAAGACTTGAGGTCACGGTGTACCCGAACGCAGAAAACTGAAGTGGACCCTGTTGTGCCTGAACCATCTCGGTCAGATTGAAGGTTCCGTACATCATAATAACGCCGACAATTGAAAGACCCAAAGCAAGTTCGTACGAGATCACTTGAGCGGACGCGCGAAGTGCACCCAGAAGAGAAAACTTCGAACCCGAGCCCCAGCCCGCCATCAAGATCGTGTAGGCCGCAAGCGAGGCAACACCCAGAATGAAGACGATGCCTACGCCCATTTCGTAGCCTTGAATTCGAAACTCGTAAGGGCCCCAGGTCTGTCCGTTGAGATCGAACGCTGGAACCGCAACCGGAATCGACATCGGGATCGCCGCATAGGCGAGAGTCGCCGGAATCAAAGCAAAAACGGGGGCCGCATAGAACAGCGTTCGAATCGCACGATCAGGCGCAAAATCTTCTTTGGTTAAAAACTTTACGGCATCTGCCAGAAGCTGCAAAAGCCCCAGGGGTCCGACCCGGTTTGGACCAAATCGATTTTGGATAAAGGCAGAGCCTCGGCGCTCAAGCCAAACCAGAATCGGCACCGCCTGAACCATCATTAAAAAAATCAGAACGAGCTTGAAGCCGTTAACGCTGATTTCAAAAATATCTTTTCCCATTTTAATCCCACTCCAGAGCTCGAGATTTAACTTCCCACCAAAGGCCGTAAACGAAAATGACGATGAAAATTCCCATAGCGATCAGAATCGGCGTCCCCATTTGGTTTGAAATGAAATCGCGGAAGGAAACGGCCCAGGGGTACATGAAGATAATTTCGATGTCGAAGAGGATAAAGAGAATTGCCGTGAGATAGAACTTCACAGAAATTTTCGATTCCTTTTTTTCTTGGCCGGGAATTCCGCACTCGTAGATGTCCCGCTTGGCCGCGGAATTATCCTTGCGCTGACCACCGATCGCGCGCGCAAGAAAAATCAATGCGGTTCCAAAGATTGCGATGAAAATTGTTAGAAAGATGACTCCGCCCAAAGGCATCGACGACACGGGCCCTCCCCATGGCTAGACAACATGATGAAAAAACAAGTTGTGTTCTTTGTATTGCTCTATGTGCTGGTCTAAGTTATAGACGGATGTTCTGTGATTTCCAACAATTATGAATGACAAAAGACATAATCTTCTAAGCCCGGTGGATACGCAAAATCGCCCCCATGCCCGGGTTGAAAGTCACGCTTTGCGGCTTGAAGAAATGTTGGAGCGGGCGCTCCGTCTTCAGCCCCAGGACATTCATATTTCGGGTTGCTCCTCGGCCCTTCCCTTGGCCTTTTTACTCAGTCAGTCTGAAAGCCCCATTATCGGCAGCCTGCCGCACGTTGTTATTGTTTCGGATCAAAAGAAAGCTGAAGAATTTAAGGCGCTTATTGAATTCTTCGACCCACTCCGTTCCTGCTTAATTTTGAAGGAGTTCGACGTCAGCCCCTATTCCGGGCTGGCCCCGCAACCCCGCGTTATTCCGGCTCGACTTCGCTTTCTGTACGCAGCTTTGCATGCCCAAAGTCGCAGCCCTGTTTTCGTCTCGACCTTGCCGGCGCTTTTGCAGAACACACTACCTTACTCCGTGTTTCAAAAGTCGATTCAAACGGTCTCGGTAGGTGACGAGATCCCCTCAGATTTTTCTGATCTTCTTTCTTCTTTAGGTTATCGCGCGGCTCCGCTCGTCGAAGATGTCGGACAGTATGCCATTCGTGGCGGGATTATTGACGTTTTTTCTCCTAGCTATGATTTTCCACTTCGCTTCGAACTTTTCGGTGACCAAATCGAGTCCTTGCGGTTTTTCGATCCCGAGACTCAACAAAGTCTTCAAACGCTGTCCAAAGCCGACATCATTCCCGCGCAGGAAACTCTGTTTTTGGATTCTGAATATGAAAAACTTGTCTCACGGGTTCGGGCGGATCTGCAACGCCGACAGATGCAAGGCCCCGAGGTCGATCAGCTCTTGAGGTCTCTCGTTCTTAAACAAACCTTTGATGGACATGAGTTTCTGCTTCCCTTTTTCTACGAGTCACTTTCCGCACCGCTTGAATACTTCAATTCTCCTTACTGCTTGTGGAAGGTGGACTCTCTCGAAATCCAGCGGGCCCTTGATTCGTGGAGCGCCGAGATCTCTCAAGACGAGCGCTCGACTTCGTCATTGATCAAACCGCCCTTTGGAAAGCTCTTTACATCGCCTGACCAAATGGCCTTCTCGGGAGCAGAAAAAAGAGTGACCTTCTCGTCACTTTCCGATCTGGAAAGCGATACCACTTCAACAAACTTAACTTATCCGGCCTCGAGCCCCCTTGATCTGACAAAAATTTCCCTGTCGGAGACTTTTGGGACCGAAACCTGGTCGAGCGCCTTTCAGAAGCGCATTCGTGCTTACCAAGAAAAAGGCGCGCGTGTCTGGATCACGCACAAGAACATTTCTTCTTTGCAAAAAATTAAGTGGGCCCTTCAAAAAATGGAACTTCCTGATGTTGAAGCGCAAGAAGGGGATTATCTCTGGAGCAGTTGGTCCCACGCGAATAACAAGGAAATTCTCTTGATTCCTCGAGGGCTCGATGAGTCGGGCTTCTTTGCTGAAGAGGGTCTTTTACTTCTTCAAGAAGAGGACCTGATTGGGAAGCGCCAACGTAAGAGCTCGTCCTCGGTCGCTGATTTTCAAAAGAAGGCGAAACGACTTAACTTTGGGGACTTGAAGCCAGGCGATTACGTCGTCCATGTGAAGCACGGAATCGGTGTCTATGATGGACTTCAAGTCATGAATATCGGCGGCCTCGAGTCTGAGTTCATTCAGGTCAGCTACAAAGATAAAGATCGCCTGTATCTGCCCGTCTATCGCATCAATCAGCTTCAAAAATATTCTAGCGGCACAGCCCAGGTCACGCTTGATAAACTTGGCGGAATTGGCTGGGAGAAGACAAAAACAAAGGTCCGCGGCTATCTTCGAGATCTCGCGGCCGATCTTTTGAAGCTCTACGCTCAAAGGGCTCAGTTGCAGCGCCCACCCTTTAGCTGGAACGAAGGGGACTTTTTAAAGTTTGAAAAAGGCTTTCCATTTGAAGAGACCGACGATCAGTTGCGGGCCATTGACGATCTCATGAAAGACTTCAGGTCAGCTCGCCCGATGGATCGCTTGATTTGTGGTGATGTGGGCTTTGGAAAAACAGAAGTCGCGATGCGAGCGGCCTTTCTTGTCGCCTCAACGGGAAAACAGGTGGCCGTTCTTGCGCCGACAACTGTTTTGACCTTTCAACATATGGAAACATTTAAGAAACGTTTTAAAGACTGTCCGTTTGAGATTCGTGTTCTCAATCGTTTCGTCACTCCGGCTGAATCCAAAAAGACTCTTCAAGAGCTCCAAGACGGAAAGGTCAGAATTCTGATCGGGACCCATCGAATCCTGAGCCAAGACATTAAGTTTAAAGATCTTGGCCTTTTGATCGTCGACGAAGAGCAAAAGTTTGGCGTGGCCCACAAAGAAAAGTTAAGGAAGCTGAAGGTGTCGATCGATACCTTGGCGCTTTCAGCCACTCCGATTCCCAGAACTTTGAATATGAGTCTCACAGGCATTCGTGATCTTAGCCTCATAAACTCGGCACCCGTGGATCGACTTCCGACTCGAACGTTTATCTGTCGGTTTGAGCCGGAAACCATTCGTAAGGCCATTTTGTCTGAGATTCAAAGGGCTGGACAAATCTACTTCATTAACAACCGCATTGAATCGATTTATGGCTTGGCTGATGAACTTCGCCAAATTGTTCCCGAGGCCCGCATTCGCGTGGCCCATGGTCAGATGCCTGAGCACGATCTTGAAAAGGCGATGCTCGAGTTCTTTAATCATGAAATCGACATTCTTGTTTGCACAGCCATCGTTGAATCTGGAATGGACGTTCCTCGAGCTAACACGATGTTCATTCACGAATCTCACCTGTTTGGCTTAAGCCAGCTTTACCAGCTTCGTGGGCGAGTCGGTCGAAGTAAGCAGAGGGCTTATTGCTACTTGATCCTTCCTCGGAATCGCCAAATTGATAAGACTGCGGAAGAGCGCTTGAAGGTCATCCAAGAAAATACTGCTCTTGGAAGTGGGATCAAAATTGCACAGTACGATCTTGAGCTCCGAGGGTCTGGAAATATTCTCGGTGAAGACCAGTCCGGCCACATCAATGCGGTCGGCTACGAACTTTACATGGATCTCTTGCAAGAGGCCTTGGCTCAAGCTCGAGGCGAGTCTTCCGAGGACCTTGAGCTCGATCCCGAGATCAATCTGAAGATTCCGGCTTTGATCCCAAGCGACTACATCCCGGATATTCGGCTGCGGCTCAGTTATTATAAAGCACTTTCTGATATCGAGAGCGAAGCCGAGCTTGAACAAATTGAAAATGAGTTGAAGGACCAATTCGGAGTTCCGCCAGAGCCCGTTTTGAATCTGATGGGATTGATGTTGATTCGTCACCTGTGCAAGAAGCTCAAGGTTCGTGATGTCAGCTCGGGTCTTCGTTCAATTTCATTACACTTTACCGAAAAAACTCCCCTGAAAACGGAAACTCTAATTTCGTTGGCCTCGCGGGAAAATAAAAAGTACTCGATTACGCCCGATAGTCGCTTGAACATTCGACTGAACAACTTGAGTTGGGGACTTGTTTACGAAGAACTTCAGTATCTGAAAACTCTCACCTAGCTTTGAACACTCGTTCTGGTTTCACAACCTTATTGGGTTGGACCAGGTGAGCTTTAGGCGCTTAGTGTACAGGCATCCCAAAATCAGTCGTATTTAAGTGAATTTTTCTTCGGACGCTAGTCGCCTTTGGTCCAGTCGTTGCTTCTTTTTCTAAAATTTGGCGGGCGCACGAGTAAAATACTCCTATGAGAAACTTGTTGTTGTGTGGGGTTTGTCTAATTGTTCTTTGTGTCCTCGAGGAATGGGCGGTAGCTCAGAATCTTGCAGATTTTAACCAGTCAATATCTGACTCCCTTCTTTCGAAGAAAAAGATTAGTCCTGGCCTTCTCAAGCAGTGGCGTATTCGCTTCCGATCTGAACTGACCTCATTTAGAGTCCTCGCACAAAAGGCGTCAGATCCGAAAGCACAAGAAATTCAAAGGCTAGCATGGCACCTTGCTTTTGCCGAGTTTATCTTGAAATCCCCTGGGCGAGCGCAGACTGAGCAGATGCTCAGAAAGTACTTTGATTTGGAGTATCGGCGTGACAACGATTTTGAGAAAAAATTCTTTGGGGACATCGCTAAGGTCTACAGCGAAACTGTCGGCTTAGACTTTTTAGAGAGTTTGTACTCTCTCGTGGTCGATGACGAAATCCCTGATGGCGGTCTTCATTTTGTGGGCTACTACTGCTCTAAGTTGGGCTACATGAAGGAATCCAAAAAGTTTGAAGATTGTCGCTGGAAACAGATTGAATGGGCATCGAAAAGGGGGGCCGGCTTCGAGTATATAAAGCGTGGATCAATTCTTAGTCTGCTCCGCTACTATGTTTCTCCGCCATTACAATTAGAAAAGTTCCGCGATCTTGTTAGTAAGACTCTGTCGGAGCGAGACTCTTCAGATGACTTCAAAGATGAGGTTCGTGCACTGGCCTTCTACGGTGAGATTGGATTTGGTGGTAAAGACCGGGCGATGATCCACCGAGAAAAGATTCTTGAGAAGTCTCTCGACGACGAGCGAAAGCGCCGGGTCGAATACTTTCGTTTATTCTCTGAGGCCCAATACGAACAAGCTCTAAGACTTTTTGAAAAGAGCCTAGTACAGTTGGCGGAGTCGCCAATCCTGTCGAAGTTATCGGACCTTCAGTTCGGCACTCAGCTCTATTTTAAACTTGGATCCCTTGAGAAGGCGAGACAGTTGGCTTTAGAGCTGATGACAGCTATGTCAGACTCCGAAGCCCTGTTGCGCATCAGCCCGCTCATGAGCCTTTTGTCCCTGAATCACTTGGCAGGAGAGCCCTCTCAAAATAGGTACCATGAAAATCTCGTGTCACAGATTCGAAAGGACCTAAAAACCTTTCGAGTACAAAGTGCTCTGTTAAATAGTCAGGTTAAAGCTCTCGAGCTTCTGGTTAAAGACTCGCTTTCTGCAAAAGATCGAAAGAAACTCGGAGCCCTCGTGCTTGAGATGAAGGGTCAGTATCCAACCTCTAGCGACCCGCTGGAAATCATCGATGCCTTTCTTGCGGAGCCCGCAGGTTTATGACGGCGCAGCTTTCCTTTTGCGCGATTGCCGTGGTTCAATAAGTCATGCCTTCGAAAACCTTTTGCGCTTTGCCCTGGATTTTCCAAGCTGTTCGAAATAATGGAATGTATCGCGTTTGCTGCCAAGCTAATCAAGGTCCAGAACGTGGCCTAATGAAAGATGCGCTTGGCCTACCTATGCGAGCTGACACTCATTCAATTGAGCAAGCCCGTAATGCTGCTCTCGCTAAGGAAATCCGCAAAGCCATGCTTGAAGGGCGCTGGCACGCAGAATGTATCCGCTGTAAAAAGGAAGAGGATTCGGGTCTACAAAGTCGCCGAATCGTAGAGAATAGAATTTGGCGCGAAACCCTCGCGGATCACCTGGATGTCGCAACAAAGGCAACGTCTGAGGATGGAACCCTTGACCTTCAAAAAGCTCCTCCGGTTTACTTTGATATTCGATTTGGAAACAAATGCAATTTGAAGTGTCGCTCTTGTGGGCCCACGGACTCTAGTGCTTGGTATGACGATTATGTGAAGTTATGGGGTCTCAAGTCCTACGAAGACGCCTTCATGCAAGTCAATTTGGTTGAAGACCGCAGCGGTCGGTTTAATCCTCAAAATTCTCTTTACGAGTGGTACGAAACTGAGCGCTTTTGGTCTGATCTTCTTCAATATGGTGATCGACTGAAGCACCTTCACATCGTGGGCGGGGAACCTCTTCTCATCCAGCAGCATTTCGATTTCCTTGAAACATGTGTTAATCGTGGGTACTCATCTCAAATAATTATTGAATATAACTCGAATGTGACCGTTCTCCCTCAGAGGGCCCTAGATTTGTGGAAGCATTTTAGAATGGTTAAAATTGGAGCAAGTCTTGATGGCGTTGAAGGCGTTAATGATTACATACGTTTTCCCAGCCGCTGGAGCCAAATCGAAACAAATCTTAGAAAACTTGACCAGGTCGAGGGGCCCTTTCGGCTTTGGATTGCTCACACCGTAATGGCGTTGAACATCGTTTCTTTGCCAGAGACTCTCGCCTGGCGCTTCAAATCTAACTTTAAGAGAATACAAAGTTCGACCGACTTGCCAACTTTAACTACTCACCCTCTGCACTCTCCTCATTTTTTGAATGTTAAGGTTTTCCCCGAGCAAGTAAAGTCGAGAATCGCTGACGCACTTTTGGCGAAATGGCCTCTTGTCGAGACTGCCATTCGAGAGGCTGAGTATGATGAGGCATTCAAGAGATCAAGCCTTGAGAAGAGCCGCACTTTGATTGAACACTTTATCCGCTTCATGAAAAGCGAGGACTACAGTCATCTGTTCAACAAATTTCTGTTCCACACACGAAAGCTGGATGAGATTCGAGGCCAGAGGCTTTCTGAGTCCTTACCTGAACTTTCCTCGATTCTTCAGCAGTGCGGCTACTCTGCATAGATTGAGTATTGCACTACTGAGGTTTGGCTTGGTCGCTACTAATTTGAATTGGATCAAGGCTGAGCTGGGATATATTAACCGAACTGGGCTGCTGAATCACCCACTCTGTTACCTCAGCTAAATAGTCGGGCTCAAGTTTATCCACGTGAGCAAACTTTCGATTCATACTCGGAGTTGAAACATAACCTGGGGTAATGTACGTAACTCGGAAGCCAGGCGGTTTCGCCCCATGTCCCCCTAAGGCCATAAAGCTCAAGTTCCTGCAGTAATCCCTTAGCGCTTTTTTCTCAATAGGGTAGAGCTTGCTCTCTCCCTTCACAGGGGTATCAGCCGTACTTCCGATCGCGATCAAGTGGCCCGGATGACCTCTTTCCTTCCACAGCTCTATGACTGCTTTGACCAGGATGACTTGATGAAAGTTGTGAAGGCAGGAACAGCTAATGAAGACATCAAAGTTCAATGATTCGTTGGCGAGTTTAGTTTGCGCTTCAAAAGTCGTGAGATCGTAACCTCCGGCCGATCGACTTGCAAACGTGGCCCCAGGCCAACGGCGCCTGTAAGCAGCCGCTAGACCATAATTTGGGTTTCCCGCAATGAGAATTCTTGTGTCGAAAGAAGGTGTCACAGCCTTGACATTAGACGAAAGAGATTTGCTCGACAAGAGAGTTTGACTTCGCATCTCGATGGGCTCTCACATTAGGAGCTGAGCCCTTGTCCCAAGGGATGACGCGCGGAATTGATGACCTCCGCAGGAGCCCTCTTTACACTGAAAAGCAAGCCACTTTAGAAAGGTTAAGGGGAGCGCCATTTCTTTGCCAGTTTCAAAAACTTTTTGCGGTTTGCTTTGGAGTCATCGGTTTTTTGATCCGCAAGGGCGGATCAAGCCCTGTTGTCGATTCTATGATCCAAACGAAGAAGTTTCCCAGGAGGGTCTACGTAGTTCTCTACTGTCGGCCTCAAGTGACCGGTTCCGCCAGGCCATGATGAACTCCGAACCAATACCGGGCTGCCGGCGCTGCTATGAAGAGGAGGCCACGGGCAAGACCAGTTTGAGAATGCGTTACAATAAGCGTCCTGATTTTGCCGCTCAAGTCGATATTCAGGTGCCGTCATTGAAGTGGATCGAGATGTCCTTTTCCAATCGCTGCAATATGGCTTGTCGAATGTGTGATGAACGCTACTCAAGCCGTTGGGCACGATTGGGAGAAAGACACGCTTCTCAGATAAACAAGGATGTTCAGACAAAGCTCGATGAAAGGATTAACGAAGTCATCGATCTCAGCTCCAGTTTGTTTCATATAAAGATCACCGGTGGGGAGCCGTTTCTTGATCCTCGCCATACAAGTTTCTTAGAGCAAATTGTTTCAAAAGGGCGCTCGAAGGAGATTTTTCTCAACTACTCAACAAACGGGACGAGGCCGCCGGATACGAAAATTGTAGACCTCTGGAGCCAATTTATGAACGTTGAGGTTTCGATGAGCTTTGACTCTGTCGAGCCTGAACATTTTGAATACCTGCGCTGGCCTGTAAAGTATAGCTCCTGGATGCACCACGTAAAAGAATGGCTTGCGATCGCACAGGAAAAACCTTTCATCACTCTGGGCGCACGACCCACAGTTTCAATTCTTAATCTCTCAAGCTTGCCGGCGACGCTCGAGTGGTGGTGGAGCAATAGAACATCAGATTGGCTCAACCCAACTCATGTCACCTTCCCCATTGAGCTTTCAACGACAGTTTTTCCATTGGCCGTTAAAGAATATCTAAAAGCGGAATTGATTTCACAGTCTTCATCTTTACCTCTCGTCTTGAGAAAAATGGTCGATCAACAAGTTCTCTATATGCTCAGTCGAGATGACTCGCACCTTTGGCCCTTGTCGTTGAAGTTTTTAGCAGAACAAGATGCTAAAAGGGGTCAAGACTATCGGGCGGTTTACCCATTTTTTGGAGCGCCCGCTTGAAATATGTGGACCTTGAGAGCCTGCGCTTTCTTCAGTTCGATCAGACTTCCAAGTGTAACCTGCTTTGTTCTCAATGTGCCCGGGTAGAGGCCGGAAGGCTAAACCCAAGGCTTCCAATGATGGACCTAAGCTTGGATACGCACCGCAGACTCATTAAAGAAATTGAAACAAAGAAGCTTTCGTATATTCAGTTCAACGGAAATTATGGAGATTTTGCTGCTGCAGCAAACGCTTTGGATACCGTTTATCTCTGGCGAGAGGCCGGCGTACAAAAGATCTTATTTAATACCAACGGTTCCCTTCAGAGTCCAAATTGGTGGACTCAGATGGCGCAGGCTTTGGGGCCCAACGGCTTGGTGGTCTTTTCGATCGATGGCCTCGAGGACTCAAATTCTATTTATCGAATCGGTTCAAACTGGAATCGAATTATGCAGAATAGCGACGCCTTCATCGCCGCGGGCGGACATGCGCGCTGGGATTTTATCCTTTTTGAACATAATCAGCATCAAGTCGACCAGGCGATTGAGCTCGCAGAAAGAAAAGGGTTTCAGTCGATTCGAATCAAGAAGACGAATCGCTTTCTTAAGGACCATGAAATTCGAAATTGGAAAAAAGACTTGCATTCCGCTTCCCGGATTTTAAAGGGTCAATTCGATACGGCTTTTGATCACCTTTCACAGAAGTATCATGATGTTTCAGAGTTTATCGAAAATGAACCTATTCAGTGCGAGTATCAAAAACTTGGCGGTGGCGTTTTCGTAGACTTCCAAAGCCGCGTTTGGCCTTGCTGTTGGACAGCAACTGGCGAATTCCTTTTGCCAGAAACAATCCAGCGACAGCAGATACAAAAAATTTACAGTCTTTACGGAGAACACTTTAACAGCTTACTCCATCACTCACTTTCAGAAATTCTTCATGGCGACTGGTTCCAGCATGACCTTGTCGCTTCGTGGGCTCAAAAGCCCGCAGGTGGCTCGCCGAAGCTTTGGGCGTGTGCAAAGACCTGCGGCAGCTACAAATTTTCGTCTGGTGATCGAGCAAATTTTCATCAGATTAATTTTAAGTAGGATGCTGGTTGTGGGGTCTCTCGCGCGCCGCGCTTTGCCTTATGACTTTATCAAGCTCCCTCTGCGCGCGTGCTCTTCTTTTGATTCATAATTCGGGCTTGCTCTTCCTGGAGATGGGCAACCGTCTTCGCCACCAATGGATATCCTAGCTCCTCCAAGTACTTATGAAAACGAATGTAGCGGTCGATTCTGACCTCCATTGTATTAGTCCCTGAGAACCAGTGGCCAGACTCGTCATAGTCGATGGACCAAAGATGCGACTCTTCGGATAGCGGCGAGCCCTTTACAACCTCTGCGGTTGGGCCAAGAGCTACTGATCGAATTGTTCCACTTTCCTTAAAGTGAAGGTTGTCCCGAAAAAACTGAAGCGTCTGCCGAAAGTCTTCCTCAGTCTCCGTCGGATATCCTACCATCATGAGCATTGTGACCTCGAGACCCACCCGCTCACATTGCCTTAGGGTGTAAAACAAATCCTGATTTGAGAAGTGCTTTCTCATATCCTTTCGTACGTTCTCGCTTATACTTTCAACACCCACAATAAGATACTCATACCCAGCTGCCGCCATGAGATCGAACATCTCTGGGGGCATTTGTGATTCGGGTCTACAAATAAACTGCCCTTGCCACCGGAACCTGGGCGCCTTCGCTTCGTCATAGTATTCAATTAGCTTTTCACAGAGCTTTTTCAGATTCGGAACAGATCCGTTTAAAAGCGAGTCTGTGAAGTAGAATCGTGATAAGCCATAGCGCTGATATTGTAGAATCATCTCATCTGCAATTTTATCTGCTGATCGGTATCTAAATTTTTTCCACTGGTATCCTACATCGCAAAAAGTGCACCTTCTGACACACCCTCGGGAGCCCGTAATATAAAGTACGTCGGAGCCCATTTTCGAGTTCTCACGGTTCGACGGATTCTCAATATTTCGCGAATAATTTTTGAAGTCGTAATCGTCGTAGTTCGGAGCAGGAAGGTGATCAAGGTCTTCCAGTTGCGGAGAAAATCCATTTATGCCGGGATGCGGCCTTTCTTCAAGTAAGGCCGTTAAGGCCTCCTCTCCTTCGCCTTGAATATAGACATCACAAAGTTTCCTCTCAAGGAACTCCGGCCCACAATAGTTGACGTAGGGACCTCCGATTACGATTTTGATTGCGGCCTGTCGACTTCGAAGTTCCTTACAGATCTCTTCTGCTATGAACAAACTTCTCTGTGAGAAAATACAAAGTCCTAACCACCTCGGATTTTTTTGCAGCGTCTGATTGATCCAGGTTTCAATCTCTGGTCTAAACTGAGGCAGCATTTTTTCGAAGTTTTTGCGATACCGAAAAACCAGGTCTGTATCAAGCCAGAGCTCAGGTTGACTCTGCCCCACTTCTGATTCCCAGAGGGCCAAGTTCCAGTCGACATTTAGGCATCTCAATCCTTTATTTTGTAGAACTGCCTTGAGTAGCGCCGGCCCTGTTATTGGCGACCTAAGCTGAATTTTTGGAATGGTCGCAATAAGAATATCAAGCATTCGTAAAACCTCGAAATAACCGATTAATTATCTGGCGAAGTATGGGTAGCTCTCTTATGCCATCCAGTAAACTGTACTTCACTTCTGTGGGATGCAAAAAGAGGAAAAATATAATAATCGGGATAGAATCTTTAAAGTTTATGCCTAAGGTAAACAACGCAAAGGTATGCATTCCCAGCAGGCCAATTGCAAAAACTTTGGCCGTTGCGGGTCGCAAAATTCCAACCCAGGCGAATACTTCAACGTATATTGCTAATCCGAACAATATCGTCATGAGCGGGCTATTAGAAATCGCCCAGTCGGCAAGCAACGGCTCAACCCCAGATTGTGCGAGATAGCCTGTCGCAATATACGCGTAGGCATCCCAAGAGAAGATGCCCCTCGCACCCTCTAGCGGCTGCAAAAGGAATGCATAGGCAAGCTTCCATAGCCCTGAAATCGTATAGTGCAACAGAGCTATAAACATTACGATCTTATAAGATACTAAAAATCTTATTCGTTCTGACATTGACGTTAGCCCAGCCCCGACAGGTAGGACGAACGCTAGGCCTAGACAGACGTACATCTGTGGAAGCAGGCCGTGATAATCAAATCCAAACCCATAGAGGTAGGCCGTCAGCAGAAATTGAGTTATGGCCGCACAAAGACGGGTCCCAATAAGTTGCGGCGCGAGTGCCGCGCACAGCATAGAGGGAATATAGAGGATTTGAACGCCAAAGAATCCAATCTCGTGCGGTATAAGGTGTAAGAAGCCAGTAAAAACTGAGGGCTTGAAAACCGCTCCAAATTCTTTATAGCTCAACGCTATTTTTGCAAAGTTCTCTAAGCAAAGAACTAGATAGAAGCCCTGCATTGCTCGTATCGCATTTCCGACCTCTCTCGCGAAACGAATGGTCATGGGCTTGACCTCTTATATTCAAAAGTGCCAAGCGTATTTGTCGTTTCACCTTTTACCCCCCGATAGGCTTTGAGTGGGTCAAATGTTGTTTGGAAAACGCGATAGGATGCTGACGTTATTTGCTTGTTTCGGAATAGCTTTTCCTCCAAAAGGGTGCGCGATTGCAAAACTTCCTTGCCTTTGCGCCGCTCGAGAATCGCCGCAGCCAAGAAGTTCACTTTTTTGTAGTCAAGGGTTTGAATCCAAGAAACTGGATAGTTCTTGAGAAAGCTCTTGAGTGGCATTGGCTCTGCCAGTCGCTCTCCATTAATCTCGATAATTTCAAGCGAGTATAATCTCTTAACATAAGGAACTTCATGGAAACCGAGGCGCCAATCATAAAACGGAAAGTACTCTAGATTGTTCTTATCAAAGGCCCGCTGAAAAATTGAAATCGTGATGAAGACGACTATTACAGAGATCGCGGCCCCTACCTTAATCTTCATTCCGCCCGGAACTCTTAGTTTATTCAAACAAGAATTGAAATACTTCTTCATGTCTTGTTCCTCTGATGCGGTCGAGGGCGCTTAAGTATAGACGAATCGATTCTGGGCCTGCTTCGATTTGCTTTGCCATCATAAAGTCAACCAAACCTTGCAAACGGTTTTGGATCGGTCGCTTAAAGTTGTTTGGAAAAGAAAGTGAACTCGCCCAGTCGATGATTCTTGATTTAGCTTTAACCTTTAAGTGCTCCGGCAGGGCCTGTACGCTTAAGAAATTCGGCTCATGCAAAAGGTGAAAGTAGGCTGGCTGCAATTCCCTAGAGCTCTGGATAAAATAATACGGCTTAGAAAGTGCCCACTCCTTCAAGGCCACGAAATCGAATATGTTCAAGGCCTGAACTGTTGTGTCGAATCCAAACTTTACGATATTTGGAAGTTCATTTAGCAACTTAAGCGCCCCCTCGACCTGGCCCCATTTTGAGGGGTAGCGAATGTAGTTGTTTACTGTTTCGCATCCATCGACGCTGAAGGAAAGATCCAGTCCCTTAAACTTGGCCCATTTTTCGATAAGCTTCTCATTAATTTGAGTGCCGTTGGTGCTGTAGCGAAGAATGATCATTTGACTTCTTCCTGAGTCAATACAAGCCTCGAGAAACTGCTCGTGGAATGGGTCAAAAAGTGGTTCACCACCTGCGAAGTATACCTTCTCGACTGTTTCAATAGAGGCAAGTATCGACTTCCATGTTTGATCATTGACCGTTAGATTTTTGCCGACAGAATCGCCTAATAGCCAATTGCCTAAACCGGAGTGCTGGCCGGCTGAGTCCAGCGTTTTAATCGCCCTCAGAATTTCTGGAGTCTCGGCGCTCAAAGAGCTTGAGTTCTTCGCGTTGCACATAAGGCAACGAAGGTTGCATCGAGAGCTTAGGCGAAGTTCAAGGTAGCGCGCTGCCAGGGGGGCTGTCGTTAGCTCCTCCTCTTTAATACTCCAATATGCATTTTCGCGAACACGCTTTGACTTTAAACCCGCATGAGACTCTTCAGTATGACAGTAGGAGCATTCTTCAAGTTTTTCGCCTGCGAGCATTCTCCTCCGAACAGAATCTAAGTAATCTCCCCCGCGCACATCTTTAAGCGTCCGATTCTCAATCGACTCCATTGACGGTTTCGCATAACAACAATTCCTAACATAACCATCTGTGCTGGACGAAAAGTGGATCCAGGGCAAGATGCATATCGTTTTTTGCTTCATACTATCAGAAGGCTTTTCTCAACAAAGGCTACTGCGGGAGAGCAGAGCTCAACATTTAGAACTAGACATGTGCAGTTTTCCGCAAAGCTTACAAGCGAGTGCTCCAGCAGCGTATTGATAAAATAGAGCCGCCCCGGAGTAAAATCGACAATGCGCCCATCGAGTATAAATTGAAAGCTTCTTCTATCGACATGGCTTAGAAGAGAGAACAATCTAAACGTATTCATCGAGCTGGGGCGAGAGTCCCGATGAGGGGGGAAAAATCCGCCGCGAGTGAGCTTGATGAAGTGAGATCTGCACAGATAGTCGCTTAGCTCAGAAAGCTGTGATAGCTCAGTCACTTCCTTGTAAACTGAGGTTTTCATTCGAAAATCAAGTTCTTGATAATGCGTGCCCGATTGAGCGTTATACTCCAGAAGAGAATCTAGGTCGGGCACGCCCGTTAGTTGCCCATCAAGGCTTGTAAGAGAGAGGCCCCAGCGACCGTAGTTAACTTTCCGCGGATTGTAGGGTTTCCAGGACTTCGAGAAAGGCTCTAAACCCTTGTGAACCAGATCCACATCAAACGCGATATTAAGCGGGTAGACGGCTCCCATAATCGCCAGTCGCTGCATGAGCTCAATGCTAGACATGAATTTACGGTATCTTAACATCGCCCTTGTAACAAGTCGATTCGGGTTGGCTCTCTTCCTTTCGCCGATCTCCAGCCCTTCGCATCTCTTACCTTATCGTCGATTCCCGACCTGAGTCTTAATCCTCTTTTGATTTTTCTGAGCGAATCTCCGCCTGTAATTTCGGTTGTTTTGCAGTCAGGGTAGGACTAAAATTTTGAGTGTTTCTGCGAGGAGGCTCACAAATGTCTTCCGATGGGCGCCGGGGCGGGCCTGATCAAAATCGGTTTTGCTGGGCTCCGTGGGGCTCTTTAGCTCTTCACCCCAATGGCGAATGGCGTGTATGCGCAGTTTCCACAAAAGGGCTTCGAGGTTTTGATCCCGCTTCAAGCGACTACGTGCTCGATCAAGATCTTAATGATCTGCGAGAAAAATTTTTGACAGGAGAAAAAGATGCTTCCTGTCGTTCATGCTGGTCAAAACAAGCGCTTGGCGGTCCAAGCCATCGGGATTTCATCAATAAGAGATTGGCGGGTGCTTCTCTTGAGGATCGGCGCCTGGAGATCCGTCGACTTGATTTAGCTCTTGGATCAATCTGTAACCTCCGGTGTGTAATGTGCAGGCCTCAGTATTCGACTCGCTGGGCACAAGATGCAAAGTCTTTGCTTGAAAAAGACCCTCAGTTTTGGGCCCCTCTTTTTGGTTCAGATTTGAAACAAAGCTCGTCTTCCGCGGATGTCGACCAGATTATTGAAATGATCGCGACTCTCCCCAGCCTTGAACATCTTGAACTCAAGGGAGGAGAGTGTCTTCTTCATCCGCGCATTGAGGATGTTCTTACGGCTATTCGACAGAAAAGTAGCGAAAAAAAGCTCTCCTTTCAGCTTATTTCAAACGGAACCGTAATAAAGGATCCACTATTAAAGTTGATTGACGATATTGATAGATCTTCGTTCTTTGTTAGCGTGGACGGCACCGGGGATGTTTTTCGATACATCCGCTCGTATAGTCCAGAGTTTTCGCATTTCGAGGCCGGCTTAAAGAAAATCGAAAGGGCTTTGGTTCGAAGTGAGCTCTATATGCACTTTACTATCTCCGCTTTAAATGTTCACCACATCCCCGAGTTTGTTTCGTGGTTTGACTCTTTCAACGAAGCGGGCCGATGGACGCGAAGCTGGGGCCTAGTCGCCTACCCCTTAGAGCTTTCTTTGCAAAGCCTTTCTTCTGATTTTTTGAAGGTCTGCCTGAATCGATGTGAGCATATTCCGGATCCAAGAATCCGCAGCTTGATTGCCTCAGTTCAATCAGCGGAACCTCAAGGTAAGACCTTTCATCCTCGGCTTAAAAAATACTTACAAGATCTCGACGAAATCAGAAGTACGAACTTTCGTAAATGTTTCCCTGAGCTCGCAGCCTCGATCGACCGCGAGAAGCCCTAGTGTCGACTCTAGGGACCGAGCAGGCTCATGCCGTCTAGGCACGCTAAGACCCTTCGGTGTTTCGACCGAACTGTCTCTGAAAATACCGAATTACGGGGCCCACAACCACTCTGAACGGATTTAACGACTCTGGCTCACCTGGGGCGCCGATTGAGCGAACGACAGCTTTGTCGGGATCACAATAAGTTCCAAAAACGCGATCCCAAATGGCAAAGGTTGCTGCATAGTTCTTTCCAAAGTGTTCTTCTGAAGCACTGTGGTGCAGGCGATGGTCCTCTGGAATCACGAGCAAATACCTGAGGTACCGGAGGTGAGGATGCTCAAACTTACCATGCGCGAAAAACTGATAGAGAATCAAAAGAAGGTAGGCGCCATAGCAATAACTAATTGGAAACCCAATTAAAACCGGAGGAACCAAAAAAATCCAGGAGTACAATACCGAAAACCAGGAGGCTCTGGCAAAAAGTGATGAGTTAAAAAAGTGGGACGAGTGGTGAACAACATGAATGCTCCACAAGAGCTGATTTCGATGCTCAAGCCTGTGGCGCCAGTAATAGAAGAAGTCGACAGCAAAAAAGCAAAGCAGAAAGCTTGTATAGCCTTTCTGAATCGGAAAAACTCTGAAGTCGATTGCTTTGCTGACCATCGATAACATCAGGTACCCTGAGTATACTTTTACAAGGAGCTGACTAGCAGTTAATATAAAGTAGTTGAGCATTGCATCGCGGAGCTCATCTTTGTTGGGCCCTTTCGACAAGATCTTGATTTCGAAAAGAGTTAAAATAAAGAGAATAGCAATGATTTCATAGTAGCTTCCGCTTAGAACCTTGATGGGGTTTTCGATGAAGTGGTCAGCCTTCATGTGATCTATCCTTTTTAGGTGCCAAGCTCACAAGTTTGCTGTGCGGAGCTGCTCCGCTTGATTTATGTCTCGTATTGAGACATTTGCCCACAACTCGAGTCGAGTTGTTCCAAGGCGCGCGGTTGACATATTTCGACGCGACTGGCACTATTAATAAGTGCGTTGGATAACCAACATTATCTTGCAGTCTAAAGAATATTCTTGTTAAACTTTTTCCATGAGAAA
>JBKDHV010000103.1:0-8974 GCA_046336915.1 Bdellovibrionales bacterium | reverse complement strand
TCGTCCTCAAAAGGCCCTCGGATCCCTAGCAGAAGGTCCTGCTCGAACTGATCCACCGCCAATCGACTGTTGGGACGCTTCGACTTGGCAAAAGTTTGGTCAAAGAACTCAACGGACGGATAAAGAAGGACAAGGACGGTGGCCCCTGTTCTTCGCGAGACATCCTTGGCTGAGAGGAGCGAGGCCGCCAGCTTCTGCTGCGCCATAAAGTAGATCTTGAGAGCCAGGGATTCATGAAACTGCGCAAAATACAGGCGGAGGGGGCCGTCATAGATTGCAGAGTTAAAAGCCGGATGAAAGTACTGAGTCTGCATCAATTGAGAATAAGATGACTTCATGTCGCCCCTCCAGGTATAGGCCTTCAGGCTATTCAGGCTCACTCCCGAGAATCAAATTATTTTTTAAGATTCTTAAATTCGATTTCGTGCCGCGTTAATTGGGGTCGAGGCCGAAACTCTTCATGAGAAGCTGAGTTTTTGAGATCAACCTTCAGGACTCTCACGTTTGTTCGAAACACTTTCATCCGTTGGCGACGAAACTTCCGAAGAGGGGCTGTCCGTTTTTATAAACTTCGACAGGTTTAGGTCCGCCGATTGACAAGAAAAGCTCATTCTCGTCACAATCCCAAACTGTAAAATCGGCTCGCTTTGCGGCTTCAAGACGACCGACCTCACGTTCAAGTCCGAGAGCCTTTGCGGCCCCTTCGGTGTACGCGAAAACAACTTCATCTAAAGTCATTCGCATTTCTCGCCGAGCGAGCACGCCCACAAGATTTAAATCCTGAGTGGGACTCGTGCCCGGATTAAAATCCGTGGCGAGTGCAACCGTCACACCAGCGTCGAGCATTTTTCTTGCCGGCGGATAAGGACATTTCAAATACAAATCTGCGGCAGGAAGAAGAACCGCCGTGGTCCCCGAACGAGCAAGCCCCTGAATCTCGCGATCACTGACACAGATACAATGGTCGGCAGATTTAGCCGCCAAATCGTAAGCCAGCTCGCTCCCTCCCGATAGACTCAGTTGATCCGCGTGCACGGTGATCTCAAATCCGAGCTGTTGTGCCGTTTTTAAGTAGGTGCGCGAGTCTTCTTTCTCAAAGAATCCTTTTTCTACGAACACATCCACGCGCGAGGCAAGTCCCCGCTTTTTGATCTCGGGAAGAAAGACCTGGGCCAGTTCTTTCAGATAATCCTCTGAGCGCGAAAACTCAGGAGGTTTCGCGTGGGCCCCGAGAAAGGTCTTTACGATGTCGATTTTCGCATCCTTCGGAATCGACTCGAGCATCTTGATTTCGGTCTCCAGATCTAAGCCATAACCGGACTTGATTTCGAGAGTTGTCACACCTTGGGAGATAAAATTTTGGATTCGTTTCCGGGTCAGACGTCGGAGCTCTTCAAGACTTGCGGCCCGAGTGGCCTTGACGGTGGACAAGATTCCCCC
Organism: Bdellovibrionales bacterium; assembly: GCA_046336915.1. Classification (GTDB taxonomy): domain Bacteria; phylum Bdellovibrionota; class Bdellovibrionia; order Bdellovibrionales; family Bdellovibrionaceae. Next base: position 7,534 of record JBKDHV010000103.1, on the reverse strand, counting down.
GCCCGCCTGAGAAATTTCCTGATAACTTCGCCCCTGAAATTTCATCTCCATTTCAAATCCACGATTTCCGGCAAAGACCGTGTGGGTGTGGCACTCGACAAAACCAGGAAGGACCAGGGCCCCTCGAAGATTGATCTCTTGATCCACGTGATCGGTGGAGGGCTCTTTCGAGACTTCGACAATTCGACCCTGACGAACCAGAATGTCGCACGTGTCTTTTTGCCGGAACAGTCGCGCCTTTCGGAAAAGTGTCGTCACTCATCAATCCTTATCTTCAGATGGGGGCCGGTCGGGACTCGCGGGCTCTTTCACGAACGCACTGAAAAAGGCTTCAGACCTTCTTCTTCCCTTGCGCCGCCACGGACTCGATCGCCTTTTTCACGGTCTCGGGATCACCCAAAAACTTTTTATCCTGAATCTCAAGTTTAGTATCAAGCCGGTAAAGAAGGGGTATGCCCGTTGGCATATTCACTTCCATAATCTCTTCGGGCGTCATCTTCTCTAGGATCTGCATCAGCGATCGCAGGCTATTTCCATGGGCCACGATGAGCACATTCTTTCCCGCCTTCAGTTGCGGCGCGATCTCGCCCTCCCACAGGGGACGGAATCGCTGGGCCGTGAGCTTCAAAGACTCGCCGGCGGGAAGCTCGGCGGGGGCCACGTTCGCATAGCGAGGATCATGTTTGGGGTGGCGAGGATCTTCGGGCTTCAAAAAAGGTGGCGGCACATCATAACTGCGACGCCAGATCTTCACTTGGTCTTCGCCGTGCTTTTCCGCCATTTCGGTTTTGTTCAAGCCCTGAAGCTCGCCGTAATGTCGCTCATTCAGGCGCCAGGTCTTCTGCACGGGCCACCACAGACGATCCATTTCTTCTAAAACGAGGTGCAGGGTCTTGATCGCACGCTTCAGAACACTTGTGTAGACGACATCAAATTCGAGTTTTTGCTCTTTCAAGGCCTGGCCGGAACGACGGGCCTCTTGGACCCCTTTTTCCGCCAGATCGACATCGACCCATCCGGTGAATCGATTCTCTTGATTCCAAACGCTTTCGCCGTGTCGAAGAATCACAAGTGTGGGCATAAATCCTCATTTTCTCTCTCTAGCGCTTGGAGCTTTCGGGACTCCAAGGCGGCAAAATTTTCCTAGGCGGCTCGACCTTTCGACCCGCACGTCCGTCGATGCCTTGCGGGCTCGACTTCCGGTTTAAAGACCGAAGGCTTGAGTTTTTATTCGAACGTCACTTCAAGCTGCCAGATTGTGAAAAGAGTTCTAACATGGTCATGAGCCTCTGTCTGCCCTTTGAAAACGCTTATGGTGAAGCGCATTAAACCGTGACGACGCCAAGGGGTTTTGAAAGATTGCGAACACCTTAAAAGGATGGATTATGAACCGCTCCAATCTCGATTACATTGAGGGTCTTTACCAACAGTACAAATCTAACCCCGAGAGCGTCACGCCTGACTGGAAGAATTTTTTTGAAGGTGTGGACTTTGCGGCCGATGGATCGATGGGCCTGAGTGAAAAAGAGCTCGACGTTTATCACCTGATTACGGCCTACCGCAATTACGGCCACTTCGAAGCTCAGGTCGATCCGCTGACCAACACGGCCGCTCCCCATGATCAACTCAACTTGTCGCGGTTTAATTTGAAAGAGTCCGATCTTCAGCAGCGTTTTCAAATTGGATCCATCATTGGAAAGCCGAACGCGACCTTGCAAGAGATTCTTCAGCACCTGCGAAATTCCTACTGCGGAAAGCTGACTGTCCAATGCGCTGAAGCTCTTCCGGAAATTCGCAACTGGTTTATTCGCGAGTTTGAAAAAGAAAATACGACTTGGAAACTGACAGGCGCTCAAAAGAAACAGGCCTACGAATCGGTGGCCCGTGCCGAAGCTCTGGAAAAATTTATTCACACTCGTTATGTCGGAACGAAGCGCTTCTCGGTTGAAGGGGCTGATGCTCTGTTGCCGATGCTCGAGTACATGGTTCAAAAGGGCGCCGCCCTGAACGTGGAAGAGTTCATGCTGGGCATGGCTCACCGCGGACGCGTCAATGTGCTTGCGAACTTTATGGGAAAGGCCCTTGAGTATATCTTTGCGGACTTCAATGGACCGACTGAGCTGCAAGAGCCTTTGGAAGACTACGATGGCGACGTGAAGTACCATCTGGGTTATACCGCGATGAAAGACACGCCCCAGGGACAGGTTCAAGTGAGTCTTGCTTACAACCCGTCTCACCTTGAGGCCGTCAACCCTGTGGTGCTGGGAATGACTCGTGCGGCGCAACGTCGTCGCAAGGACACTCAACAGCGCAAAAAAGTGGTTCCCGTTCTGATTCATGGCGATGCGGCCTTCTCTAGCCAAGGTGTGGTCTTAGAAACTTTCCAGATGGCCCATGTGAAGGGTTACACGGTCGGTGGAACGCTTCATCTGATCATCGATAACCAAGTGGGATTCACCACCTCTCCAGAAAATGGTCGCTCGTCGCACTACGCTTCGGATGTGGCAAAAGTTCTGCACACACCTGTGTTGCATGTGAATGGGGATGATGCTGAGGCTTGTGTGCGCGCGATGGATCTTGCGATTCGCTACCGCCAGGAATGGGGCCGCGACATCCTGATCAACATGGTTTGCTACCGACGCTTCGGTCACAACGAGGGAGATGAGCCCGCTTACACTCAGCCCTTGATGTATGAGCTTATTAAGAAACACCCGACCCTGCGCGAGATCTACGGCAAACAGCTGATCCGCGAGGGCGCATTGGATCAAGCCTACTACGATGGCTTCTACCAAGAGAAAATGGACAATCTTCAGAAGATTTACGAAGAAACCAAAGTGAAGGCTCCGAAGATCAAGCCGTTTAAGTTTGAAGGCTTCTGGAAAGGGCTTCGCAAGGCCACATCATCAGATTTCGAAAAGCCAACGGATACAAAGTTTGATCTCGCAAAACTTAAAGACATTTGCCACAAGATGGGAGAAGTCCCATCTGGGTTCACGCCGCATCCGAAATTGCAAAAACTTTTGGAATCACGAAAGTCCATGGCCCAGGGGAAAGATCCCTTGGATTGGGGAACTGCCGAGCTTTTGGCCTACGGATCTTTGTTGAACGAAGGAACTTCGGTGCGTTTGACAGGTCAGGACTGTGTTCGCGGAACCTTCACTCACCGCCATGCGGGACTGTATGATTTTAAAACCGGCGAGCCCTACTTCGCGCTTGATCAGATCAATGGCGACAAGGTGGAGTTCTGTGTTTACGACTCGATTCTTTCCGAGTACGCCGTCCTTGGGTTTGAATATGGGAACGCCACTTGCGATCCCACGTTTTTGACTTTGTGGGAAGCGCAGTTCGGAGATTTCGCGAACGGCGCACAGATCATCATCGACCAATTCCTCACCGCCGGCGAGGCGAAGTGGATGCAGATGTCGGGCCTGGTTCTTTTGCTTCCTCACGGTTACGAGGGTCAGGGTCCTGAACACTCGAGCGCCCGACTTGAGCGCTTCTTGCAGCTGGCCGCCCAGAACAACATTCAAGTGGCCAACCTGACAACGCCCGCGCAAATTTATCATGTCCTTCGTCGTCAGATTCGACGGGATTTCCGCAAACCTTTGGTAATCATGTCACCGAAGTCTTTGTTGCGTCATCCACGCGCGGTTTCGACTTTGGAAGAATTGGCCCACGGTCAGTTTATGGAAGTCATTCCCGACGCTCTGTTAAAGGACACGAAAAAAGTTGAGAATGTGGTTTTTGTTTCGGGCAAACTCTACTACGAACTTTTAGAAGAGCGTGAAAAGCGCAAAGATGAACGAACAGCGCTGGTTCGCTTGGAGCAGATCTTTCCTTTTGCCGCTCACCAGGTGATGGATGTGCTGAAGACCTATCCGAATTTGAAAACGGTGATCTGGTCTCAGGAAGAGCCGATGAATATGGGGTCTTTCCAACATGTTTACTTCAAGTTCCGCGATCTCTTTAAGAAAGAGGGCCTCAAGTTTGATCTTGAGTACATTGGACGACCCGAGCGTTCCTCCCCTGCCACCGGAAGTGTGTACCGCCATAAGGTTGAGCAGGCTGAAATCATTAAAAATGTCTTTGAGAAATTTTAAGGTAGGAGAACACCATGAAGATTGAAGTCAAAGTTCCTGCGGTCGGTGAAAGTGTGACAGAAGCCACCATCGGCTCGTGGCTGAAAAAGTCCGGCGAGGCCGTCAAACGAAATGACGTCTTGATGTTGCTTGAGACCGACAAAGCGAGCGTCGAAGTGGTCGCTGAACAAGACGGTGTTCTCACGATCCAGGCCGAGGCTGGCAGCGTTGTGAAAATCGGCGCGACCGTCGCGACCGTGGACACAACAGCAAAACCGACCGCGACGGCTGAGGCTCCGAAGGCCGCAGCACCCGCGCCGACTCCTGCTGCTCCTGCGCCTGCACCAGCTGCGATGTCGGCATCTCAAGGCAATGGAACTTCACAGCCTCTCTCTCCTGCGGTTCAGCGAATCGTCACGGAAAAGGGTCTGGATCCTTCAAGTCTCTCGGGGACTGGCAAAGACGGTCGCCTGACAAAGGGTGATGTGCTTGCGGCGACTCCGGCTGCCGCGACGGTCACCGCTCCCTCGGCGAGTCCCGCTTCGGCTCCGGCGAAGTCTCCGACTCCGGCCTTTGTTCCTCCGGCGCTTTCTAAGCAGGGCGATAAGAAGCTCGTGCCCATGACGACAATTCGCAAACGCATTGCCGAGCGTTTGGTTCAGGCCCAGCACAACGCTGCGATGCTGACGACCTTCAATGAAATCGACATGACGAAGCTCTTTGAGCTGCGCGCGAAGTACAAAGATTCTTTCAAAGAAAAGTACGGCGTAAACTTAGGTTTTATGGGAATTTTCACGAAGGCTGCCATCGAGGCTCTGAAAGCCTTCCCTTCCGTGAACGCCTACATCCAGGGTGATCAGATCGAGTACCACAACTATTACAATGTGGGAGTCGCGGTCAGCACCGAGAAGGGTCTGATGGTTCCCGTCGTGAAGGATGCGGATCAATTGTCCATCGCTCAGATTGAACTTGCGATTCGTGATTTTGCTCTGAAGGCGCGAGATGGAAAAATCGGCGTGGATGATATGCAGAACGGAACTTTCACGATTACCAACGGTGGCGTTTTTGGATCCTTGCTTTCGACTCCGATTTTGAATGCGCCCCAGAGTGCGATTTTGGGAATGCACAAAGTGGAAGACCGCCCGATTGTGGTGACCACTGGTAAGGGAAAAGAGATCGCGATCCGTCCCATGATGTACGTGGCCTTAAGCTACGATCATCGCATGATCGACGGCAAAGAAGCGGTGAGCTTCCTTGTGAAGATCAAAGAGGGCGTGGAAGATCCAGAAAGACTTTTGTTAGAAATTTAATCGCGGACTAAAAGAGGATGCCCCATGAGTTATGATCTGATTGTGATTGGTAGCGGACCTGGTGGATATGTCGGTGCGATCCGAGCGGCCCAGCTGGGAATGAAAGTAGCGGTTGTCGAGAAGGATAAGACTCTCGGGGGAACTTGCTTGAACGTGGGCTGCATTCCTTCAAAGGCTCTTTTGGAATCCAGTGAGCACTACCACGCCGCTCTTCATGACCTGAAAAAGCATGGGGTTCAAATCGGCTCCGTCGGTTTGGATCTGGGGACGATGATGACCCGCAAAGACAAAGTTGTTCTTGAGAACAACAAGGGCATCGAGTTTCTGTTTAAGAAAAATAAAATCGATTGGATTAAGGGCTTTGGAAAGATCAAGGCTCCGGGTTCCGTGGAAGTGCGCTCGGCCGACGGCGCGACTCAAACTCACGCGACGAAAAACATTATGATCGCGACGGGCTCGGTTCCGGTCGAACTTCCCTTTCTGAAATTCGATGAAAAGAAAATTGTCTCGTCCACCGGAGCTTTGGCTTTGCCGGAAGTTCCTTCCACTCTCGCAGTTGTGGGTGGTGGCGTCATTGGTCTTGAGCTGGGTTCTGTTTGGGCCCGCCTGGGAGCTTCTGTCACCGTCATTGAATACGCGCCGCAAGTTTGTTCGATGATGGATCAAGAGTCCATTCAAGTTTTGGTGAAGTGCCTGCAAAAAGAGGGAGTCAAGTTCATGCCTTCCACAAAGGTCACAGCCTCGAAAATGAGCGGCTCTCAAGTGGAACTCACCTATGAAGATATGAAGTCGAACTCCACCTCGTCCCTGAAGGCAGATGTGGTCCTTGTCGCCACCGGCCGCAGACCCTTTACAGAGGGCTTGGGCTGTGAAGAGGTCGGAGTGAAGAAGGATGCCAGGGGTTACATTGAGGTGGATTCGCACTATCAAACATCGGTGCCCGGAATCTACGCCATCGGAGATGTGACTCCGGGTCCTATGCTCGCCCACAAGGCCGAAGAAGAAGGTGTCGCCTGCGCCGAGATGCTGGCGGGCCATGCGGGTCACGTGAATTACAATACCGTTCCCTCGGTTATTTACACCCATCCCGAGGTGGCGTCCGTGGGATTGACCGAAGAGCAGTGCAAGGCCCAAGGCCTTGAGGTGAATATTGGAAAATTCCCCTTCATGGCGAACGGCCGCGCTCGTGCGGTTGGCTTCACAGAAGGCTTTGCGAAAATCATCGCCGATAAAGAGACCGATCGGATCATCGGGGGCCATATCGTGGGCCCACGAGCTTCCGAGCTTCTAGGTGAAATCGTGGTCGCCATGGAGTTTGGCGGTTCTAGCGAAGATCTCGCTCGCTCTTTCCACTCGCATCCGACCCTCACCGAAGTCATTCGGGAAGCCGCGTTGGCCGTGGAAAAGCGCCAACGCCAGATGTAAAGCACAAATAAGATTTTTAACTTATTGTCGCGGGACTAAAGATACGCTGCGATCTACTCGCACCTATGGAAACCCGCCCAGCCGTGAAAAACGAAGCTCGCACGCTTTCCACCTAAGGATTGAAAAACGACCAAGGCCACGCCGGCACCGCCGTCACCTGGGTTGCCGTACACGTAAGTCATGACACCTTTTGCAATGTCAGGTTTGGAAGCCTTAGCCTGGAGGGTCATCCAATTCAAAAAATTGTCTTTGCGAATCTGCTCAGCCGCACGGGGGCCCGAGAAAAACTTGTAGGTCGCTTGATCTTGCGTTGAAACGAAGCTTCTTCCATTCATTTTGGATTCCATCATGGCTGAACTTTTAGACACCCTAGATTTGTTAGCTCGTGCGACGAGTTGAATTGACATTTCACTCTGCTCGACCTGGCAGTCTTCGACAATAACTCGCGCAGAGGAAACGGACGACATCACAGCCAAAAGTGCAAAAGCGAAGATTTTCATAACTCCCTTTTTTCTCAACGCTTAGTCAGCGTTGTGTTGATTGTTTAAACAAGGATATCGTCCGAAAGTATGTTGGGAGCCATTCCCGACTTAGACTTCGAACGCCTTTACGGGTTTAGAGTCATGCGAGGACTGTTCCAGCCTTTTCTGTCGGTTTAATTCGATTTGAAGGTAAAACTGGTGTATCGGAACTTGACGAAGTGCCGTGAGCAATCGAAGA
>JBKDHV010000102.1:0-2066 GCA_046336915.1 Bdellovibrionales bacterium | reverse complement strand
ATGGCTTGCTTTCAGGTGTTAAGATGAGCTCGGCGAGTCGTTCGTAATCTTCAATTGTTTTGGCCTGCGGTATTTCAGTCAGTATTTTTGTCAGAGCTCGATAACAGTTGATGCCATTGACTTTCGCGGTGACGACAAGACTGTAAAGAAGGGCGCTGGCATCGGCTCCATCGGTTGTGTCCGAGAACATCCAGTTGTTTCTTCCAATCGCAAACTTTCGAATGGCTCGCTCCGTAAAACCATTGTCAGGGTTGAGTCTGCCATCGTGCAAGTAGCCGATCAAATACTCATACTCATTTAAAAAGTACTCAAAGGCCTGACCGATTTTGCTCTTGTCGGGAACTTTCTTTCGATGACTCTGAGCCCAGGACCTCATCTCTTCAAAAATGGGTCTGGCAATTTCATCACGAGCTTGCTTTTTCTCATCTGGCGATTTGCCCTTGAGCTCTTCTTCAAGATCATAAATTCTTCGATAAAACCTCAAGCCCACGGAAGCGAGACTTTTCCCTGATTGAGCACCGTCTTTGGCGGCACTCTCAAACCGCCGGCGCCCATGCATATTGCACCCAAGCTTGAGGACCTCTTTCGATTCCAAACAGTTGTAACTGGCAAGACCATCTGATTGCAGATAACCCCGAAAACCCGCAAAGAGTTCCTTTGCAACCTCAGAGCCACGAGACACCGAGTAATCAAACAGAACGACCTTCCTGTCATCTCCTGGTGTCGAACGCACCCACATCCAGGATTTACTCTCAGCTTTGCGGCCATTCTCCTTCAAAACTTGAACACTTGTCTCATCACAAGCCACATAAAAACTCTCCAGCAATCTCTCCGATAAGACATTCCAAATTGGCTTGAGCGCATGCGCCGTTTGCACCACCCATCTCGCCATCGTCCCTCGCGAAAGATCAATGTCGTGACGAGCAAACATCGATTCCATTCGGTACAGCGGTAGACCGTCTGCGTACTTACCCACCATAATCGCTGCCAATAGCTCCGGTGTGGCAATGCCCTTCGGGATGATCGATGCAACAGGCGGGGCTGTCTTGATGTAATCCCCACTCTCCACTCCGTACTTAGCGCGGTGATACTCAATCACGCTCACTTTGGCTGGTTCGTATTTCAATTTCTCAGAAATCTCCCAGCCAATCACCTTCAAGACTGTCCCATCCTCGGCTTTTCGCTCTCCCTCAGGAAGTTCCACCTTCACCACTTCGCGCGGAAGGTTCGTCGGCAAAGGCCGACGGTGGCCTCGGCTCTTTTTGTGACCCTTCACTTCGACTGTATTGTCCTCATCTTGGTCTTCATCAGGATTGCGGCTCTCTAGCTCCGCTTCGTTAAACAGAAGCATCTGCTCCTCAGTTTCCCAACGCTCTGATTTCGTTCCGAACTGACCCCGCTTCAGAGCATTGAGCTGCTCTCGAAGCCATGTATTCTCATCTTTTAAATGTTGATTCTCTTCCCTTAAACGATGCGCGAGAAGATGCATACCTTCAGAATCAGTTTCAGATGGAAAAAGGCTTTCTTGCTTCATCACTCGACAAAGCTTTCACTAGATTAAGCCATAACTCAACAAACTCTTTCAAAATTTACTTCCGAAAATGGCTTCATCTTCCAAACATCATATCCATCCAAGAGCCACGCAAACTGCTCTGTGGAAATGTGGACAACTGGATCCGACAATTTCTTGGGCCACGGGAATTTGTCTCGCTCCAAACGCTTCTGCCACATCGCAAACCCACTGCGATCAAAATAAATCACCTTCATCACATCGCGGCGCCTACCACAGAAGACAAACAGATAAGGCCCCATCAACTCACCCATCCCAGCCTCTTCAACAATCGCTGACAGTCCATTGATCGCCTTTCGCATATCCACGGGCTCTTTGTGGATAAACACCCCCTTGAAGTCCGAAGGGGATTTCATCGAAGGCCTCTTTGCAAATGAAGAATCAATTCTGCGAGCCACTGGGCCTGCGGCATCTCACCCGAACAATGCTCTGGCTGCAAAACCTCCACTGCAACGAAAGGTGTTGGCTTTGCGACCTCGCTCAAGCGAGACTTCCC
>JBKDHV010000101.1:0-13255 GCA_046336915.1 Bdellovibrionales bacterium | reverse complement strand
GGTTCAATCGCCGAACTTCAAATTCCCGAGGTTTACTCTTCCAGCGGATCATCGAAAACTCATTCAAAACCGAACCCGTGACCTATCAAAAGATCACCTCGAGAAAATCTTAACTCCAGTCAAGTGCATATGCATATAAATATATTGATCTAGCTGCGGGCAGAAAAATTGATAGTGCCGTGATGAATCTACTTGAACCAAGATTGATGGATCTCGGGTTTCGAATTGTCAGGAAACCTTATACAGACAAATGGCAGGTTCTTATTCCACTTAAGCAAGTGGCGCATAGTTTCGATGCTGAAAGGAGCAATAAATGAAATCTTTAATAGTATTAGCTTTGATAGCGGTAACTCACTTGTCAGTTGCAGTAGCAAACCCAACAGAATACTCCGAATATGTCGCCTCTAGTGTTTTTTACACCTTATCCAAGGGTGACTATTCCCTTCTTGAGGAGATTAATGCAGTCCAGAAAGAGCCAATGTTCTCGATAAAACCAGAGGATTTTCTAGAACTTTCGAAAAAATTAGCAAACAGATTGCTGGGATTAGATACGGTGAACGATATTTTCCTTCTTGGCCCTGCTAATATTAAGCACGGACCTAATAAAGCCTACTGGGAGGTCACTCATATTTACGTATCTCCAGTGGAAGCGAATACTCCGAAAATGCAAAAGTATAAACAAAGATGGACTGGGATTCTTAATATCCGATTGAAGTGCTCCCCAATTCGAAAGTGGAGTGATTTTGGTGGCGGCTTCAATACTCCGCCTAGCTCGTCGGTCAAAGTTGTGGGTTATACTTGCAATACCCTTACCGTTGATGTCGAAAATAATAGAACTATCCATTGGGTTGCTAAAGACTCGAAAACTGGTCATGACAAGCTTGTTACTGAAAAGAATTGACTTTTTCCTTGGTTACGAATCATACGATCGTCGCCAGCGCCCAAAAAAAGCCAGCGATCTCTCGCTGGCTTTTTTGAATTGATTAAGAATACTTAAACAGATCTTGATTCTAGTTTAGTGCCGCTTCGTCTTCTTCGCATCGCCCTTATCCGCTTTGCCGTCTGCTTTGTCGGCCTTTACCGCAGGAGCAAGAGCAGGAGCAGCTTCGGCTTTCGCGTCCGCAGCTTCTTCAGGCGTCGGCTGAGTCATCAAAAGTTGACCGATGCCGTTGGCTGAAAGAAGTTTTTGACGAAGATCGTCTTTGATCTTTTGGTTGGCTTTCAAAAACTCTTTCGCCTGATCGCGACCTTGGCCCATGCGCTCACCGTTGTAACTAAACCACGCCCCTGACTTTTCAATCAAGTTGGCTGTGACGGCGAGATCCAGAACGTCGCCCTCTTCGCTGATCCCCTGATTGTACATCAAGTCGAATTCTGTCTTCGTGAATGGAGGTGCCATCTTATTCTTCACGACCTTCACAGCCGTGCGATTTCCGACAACATCTTCGCCATTCTTCAAAGCTCCCACGCGGCGAACATCCAAACGAACCGAGGCGTAGAACTTCAAGGCGTTACCACCGGTTGTTGTTTCAGGGTTTCCGAACATCACACCGATCTTCATACGAATTTGATTAATAAAAATGACAAGAGTCTTCGAACGATTGATCGCCGCTGTCAGCTTTCGCAAAGCTTGAGACATCAAACGAGCCTGAAGACCCATGTGAGAGTCCCCCATCTCCCCTTCGATTTCCGCCCGCGGCACAAGGGCCGCCACAGAGTCAACGACGAGAACGTCAATCGCGCCTGAACGCACGAGAGTTTCTGTGATCTCCAAAGCTTGCTCGCCCGTGTCAGGTTGAGAAAGAAGAAGATCTTCTGTGTTCACACCCAATTTGCGTGCGTAAGACACATCTAAAGCGTGTTCCGCGTCGACATACGCAACAACGCCACCCTTCTTCTGAGCCTGCGCGATCACAGACAAGGCGAGAGTTGTTTTACCTGAAGATTCAGGTCCGTAGATTTCAACGATACGACCTTTCGGAAGTCCGCCGATTCCCAGTGCGATATCCAAAGACAAAGAGCCTGTGCTGATCGCTTCGATATCTTTATGAAGTCTTTCATTGGCTCCGAGTCGCATGATCGACCCTTTGCCGAATTGTTTTTCAATTGTAGAAACCGCAAGCTCCAAAGCTTTTAATTTTTCACCTTGGGCTTTGTCGGGGGCTTGTGTATTTGCTGCCATTTCTGATTCCCTCTTCCAGTTTGAGGCTTTCGATCGGAAGGCCTCGGTTAGTTGGTTACTGTTTCTCTCGTTTTCGTTTACGACTTCGGGGCTGAACCCTCGATCGTGTTGAGCAGCCAATTCAAAGCGGCCTCGACGGCTTGCTGTTGAATTTGCTTTCGATCCCCTTTGAAGAAATGCTTGCGCGCTTCTGCAAACTCAGCGGGATCTGGGCTTGAGCCCTTCTGTGACGAAACGCCTGACCCTTCTGGCTGCGCCGCTGTTTTTGTCTGTCGTTGCGACAGTGGCGTAGCAAGCTTAGGTCCTGCCATCGCAATCCAGACAGTGCCCACCGGTTTCCCTGGCGTGCCGCCTGTCGGACCTGCAATGCCCGTGACAGAAATTCCCCAATCCGTGTGAAAACGATGGCGCACTCCTTGAGCCATCTCTTGTGCGACGATCTCGCTGACAGCCCCGAATTTCTCGAGACTCTCGCGACCAACTCCCAGAAGCTCGATCTTGGCCTGATTCGAATAGCTCACCACGGAACCCATGTAGATCGCAGAAACTCCAGATTTCTCTGTGATCGCAGCGGACAGTGCACCTCCAGTACAACTTTCCGCAAAGCTCACGGTTTGCTTTCGAGCCAAAAGAGCTTGAACCACTTGTGAAACGAGATCAGATTGACTCAAACTGTCACCAACTGAGAACCCAGCCAATTCGTCTTCGTGTAAATCACTTGAAGCACAATATTGGCAATAATTCCGGCGGCCACATCATCGAGCATCACACCCAATCCACCCCTGATTCTTCTATCTAAAAAGCTTACTGGAAAAGGCTTCCAGATGTCTAGCAGTCTGAATAAAAACCCACTCAATACAAAGCTTTGCCAGGTTATGGGAAGCCACGTCATGGTGATCAAAATTCCCACGACTTCATCGATCACAAGGTCACCTTCATCATGCGTCCCTCGTGTTTTTTCAAGTGCTTCGCAAGCGACAATTCCTAACAAAAGCAGAGCGATTGTCACACCCATGTATGTGAAAGGACCTTGCAATAACAGAACATAAACGAGTGGCAGAGCCGCAAGAGTGGCCCAGGTCCCAGGGGCCTTCGGCAGTCGCCCGATGCCTCCAAATGTAGCAATCAAATACCAAGTTTTTTGCATAAAACCGTTGTCCTGTGCGCCTTTCCGGGAGTCAAAAAAGATCCGTAATTTTGCGTCGCAGAAGAACGTCGACCACTTTCCCGGCGGCGCGATCGCACCAAGGCCCGGACCTGAGGAGATTGCTAGTTTTGCGCGCAAAAGAAGACTGACCGAGCCCGTTGTTTGCAGTAGATTGCTTTTTAGTATGCGACGTCGCTCTTCTCTTCCACGCTCAGCCCAGAATACGGTGATGGACCTGTTGGCCCGCCGGGAGCACTCCGAAAAAGAACTTCGGCGAAAACTTCGTCTGCGCGAATTTTCGGAAGACGAAATCTCGACGGCCCTTGAAAAGGCGAAAGAGGGCCGATGGTTGGGTTCGCCCGAAGAGACTGCGCAGCGCTTCGCGGATCAATTGCATCGCAAGAACAAGGGCTACCACTACATCAATGGGAAACTCGCCGAGAAGGGACTTCCTCGTGTCCCTCGAGACGAGTCCTTAGAGCTTGAAAAAGCAAAAAGCCTTGTTCAGAATAAGGACTTTGAAATTTCCAGTCGCGAGGAGCGCCTGAAAGCCACGAGATTTTTGATGTCTCGCGGGTTTGATGCCTCCACCATTCGAAAGGCACTGAAAGATGAAGAAGAGCTCTGAGATTCGTCAAACATTCATCGATTACTTTAAACGCCAGGGGCACACGCATGTGTCGTCCAGTTCCCTGATTCCAGAGAATGATCCCACTCTGCTTTTCACAAACGCCGGAATGAATCAGTTTAAAAACGCGTTCTTGGGTCTTGAGAAGCGGGATTATGTTCGCGCCGTTTCCTCGCAGAAGTGTGTGCGTGCGGGTGGAAAACACAATGACCTTGAGAATGTCGGCTTCACCGCTCGACATCATACGTTCTTCGAAATGCTTGGAAACTTTTCTTTCGGCGACTACTTCAAAAAAGATGCGATTCACTTCGCCTGGGAACTCTTGACGAAAGAGTACCAGATTCCGAAAGAGAAACTTTATGTCACAGTTCACCTGAGCGACGACGAGGCCGCTGATATCTGGCACCAACAAGAGGGCGTTCCTCGTGATCGCATTTTCCGCTTTGACCAGGATAACTTTTGGCGCATGGGTGATGTAGGACCTTGCGGACCCTGCACTGAGATTTTCTATGACCACGGTCCGCAGTACGGCCGCGAAACAGATCCTTTCAAGGGAATCGCCGCGGGTGAAGATCGCTTCATCGAAATTTGGAACTTGGTCTTCATGCAGTACGATGAAAAGTCGCCAGGCCAGCTGGTCCCCCTGCCAAAGCCTTCGGTGGACACGGGCTCGGGTCTGGAGCGCATGGTGGCCGCCCTTCAGGGACGCCATAACAACTACAACACAGATTTGTTTACAGGCATGATCGAAACGGCTTGTAAGATTTCGGGCCAAGACTATGTGACAGACATCAAGAAGCTTGAAGGCCATCCTGAAATTTCTCAGATCACAGCGGCCCTTCGCGTTCTCGCAGATCACTCGCGCAGCTCAGGATTTTTGATCGCGGACGGAGCCCTTCCTTCGAATGAAGGACGCGGGTATGTTCTTCGTCGAATTCTTCGCCGCGGAATCCGCTTTGGTCGAAAGCTTTCTCCGAACAAGTCCATTCTGCCGGCCATGGTGGAAACTCTGATTCGCGAAATGGGCGGAGTGTACCCTGAACTCAAACAGCGCGAAGCCCATATCTTGAAAACCATTCAAGAGGAAGAAGCGCGCTTCCTGCAAACTCTCGATCAGGGAACTGAAATTCTTGAATCTGAACTGAAGAAGTTAGCGACGCGAGGTCAGAAGACTCTTCCGGGCGAAGTGGTCTTTAAGCTCTATGACACTTACGGATTCCCCGTGGATTTGACCGAAGTGATGGCTCGAGAAAAGGGCCTGCAAGTCGATGGAAAAGCCTTCGAGGCCGAAATGGAAAAAGCCCGCCAACGCTCACAGGCGTCTTGGAAAGGGAAAGCTCTCGAGGCTTCAGAAGCTCACTTGATTTCTTGGTCGCAGGAGATCATGAAGTCCACACAGGCGACTCAATTTGTTGGTTACGACAGTTTGCAATCGACTTCGAAAGTTTTAGGAATCTCGGATGGGCAAAAGCCCGTCACCGAACTGACCGAGGGCCAAAGCGGAATCGTGATCATGAACACCACCCCTTTCTACGCGGAAAGCGGGGGTCAAGTGGGCGATGTGGGTGAATTTAAAACTCAGACCGCCGTTGCATCTGTCACGAATTGTCTGCGCAAGAACGATGTTCATCTTCACTTCGTGCAGTTGAAAAGCGGGACGCTCAAGGTGGGAGATGTGGGAACCTCGCTTGTCGACGGTAAAACTCGTCGCAACACCGCAGCCCACCACTCGGCGACTCACTTGATGCACGCGGCCCTTCGCCAGGTGCTGGGGACTCATGTGACCCAAGCGGGCTCACTTGTGGATTCAGAGCGATTGCGCTTTGATTTCACTCATCATCAACCTGTCAGCCCTGAGGAGATCGCAAAGATCGAGACCTTGGTGAATGAAGAAATCAGCGCGTCCCGGGATGTGTCGACCCAGAACATGAAACCAGATGAGGCCATCAAGTCGGGAGCCCTCGCGCTGTTCGGCGAGAAGTACGGCGAAAGTGTACGGGTCCTCAAGATGGGGGATTTCTCGACAGAACTGTGCGGAGGAACTCATGTGAAGAACACCTCGCAGATTCGCCTCTTCAAGATCATTTCCGAAAGCGGCGTGAGCGCCGGAGTTCGCCGAATCGAAGCAATCACGGCCGATACCGCTGTCGCCTACGCGCAGTTTGCTTTGAAAGAAGTGAACCGAGCCCATCAGATTTCGGGACTTGCGACTCCGTGGATGGGGTTCTCGCAGAATCAGGCCGAGATTCTTCCTCACTGGATTGAATCGAAGCAGACCCAAATTCGTGAACTTGAAAAAGAAATCAAAAAGCTGAAAGGCGCTTCGATCTCCGTCGAAGGTCTTCTGGGACAAGCCCAGAAGTGGGGTTCGGCCCAGGTGGTGGCCGTTCAAGTGGACGTGGAAGACCGCGATGTGCTTGCCCAAGTTTCTGACCAGGTGAAGAACAAACTTCAAAGCGGAGTTGTGGTTCTTCTTGGAAAAGGAAATGGAACTCATCCTTTACTTGTGAGTGTCACAAAGGATTTGGTCGCGAAGGTAAAAGCCGGCGACATCCTGAAAGAACTCGCACAAGTCATGGGTGGAAAAGGCGGCGGCCGCCCCGACTTCGCCCAAGGCGCCGTCCCCAACCCCCAAGCCTGGGGGCAAGCCCAAGCCAAACTCAAAGAAATGATGCGAGCGTAGCGAACCCCGCTGCGCCCCCCAACGAGAAGCTTTCGCTCGCCCCTTCAGATCCTCGGCAATTTTTCGAGAACCTTTTCGATCGGGATGAAGTTAAGAGAAGGAACTTTGTAGCGATACCCTTCTCTCCCTGCATGCCCCGAGTAAATTCGCAACTACAGTGACTGGAAGTCGCAGGACCATTCGCTCCAGCGGGCGATGACGTCGCGGAGTAGGCCGCGTAGGAGTTTGCCGTCTTGGCCGCACAGATCGGGGCCCTTGTGGCAGCTGGAGTGGCTTTCGCCCACTTGGACTTGGATGTCGGGCCATTGCAGAATGGCGTAGGGATAACCATAGACATGGGCGCAGAGCTCACCCTCGGCGGGCTCAAACTCGCAAAGGCTTGATTTCTGCAAAAGATCTTGAATCGTTGCTAGGCGCTCAGCCGAAAGACATTTTCGAACAGTTCCCATCGCCCCTTTTTGAACAAGCTCGCCTGTCATGATGTTCAGACTGACAGATTGCCCTTCGGCGGTCGTGAGAATCTCAAGAGATTGAAGCGACTTCAAATTTGGATCTTCAATTTTTGCTTGTTGAGTGGGAACTGAGGAATTTTGAGATTCCGAACCTGATTGACTGCAATTTTGAAAGCCGAACATCAGAACAAGGAAGCCTACGGCAGCAGCAACTTGCGTTTTCAAGAGATTCCCCCCGTCTTTTATTTTGACCCGACCTCTAGGGAAAGCTCGATAAAAAAACTGAAAGTTCTCAAACTGAAACAACGAGGAAGGGTGTCTCAAAATGAAAAAGGCGCACTTCTCAGCGCGCCTTTCTTCCTATGCGAAAGAGGGAACCTTAGGGATCCCTCTGCTTTTGCGGATTACTTACAAGTCAAAGGATAGAATGTATCGTTCAAAGTCGCGAAGCCCTCAAGTCCTTCTGGTCCTTTTGCAATAACCAAAAGACCCGCGCCACGAACTGCGCCATTTTCCATCTTCGCTGTCTCAGAGATCACCAATGAAACAAGCTGACCTTGAGAAATACCTTCTTGGTAAGCGCCCTTTTCCATTTGGTTGTAGTAAGACAATGTGCGGCCTGGCTCTGTTACGGTCAGAACCAAAAAGTCACCTTGTGACTCTTCAGAAACTTCGAGAGTCGCTGTGATAACAGGAGCTTTGCCTTCCAAAGGCACAACGCAGTTCAAAGTTTGAGTCGAAGCCATTGCTGTGACAGAGGCGAAAAGAACGACCAATACGGATTTCATATTTTTTCCTTCCAATAAGTTTGCGTAATTGCGGGTCGGACTTTATCGAGCGACCCCCATAGGGTCAACAAAACTTCCGAAAAGTTGTCGGCTTCGTTACCATTCTTAACTTCACCTATATTTCTGTGAAAGGGACTGTGACAAAAAATCCCAAGGCTAATTCCGCGGCTTCGCTCTGTCGTTTTCATCAGGGATGTTCGGGAGAGTTCTAAAGTCTTAAAAGTTTAAGCTGCCAAAAACAAAAAACCCCGGGCGAAGCCCAGGGTTCTTTGACCATCGCTGCCACCAGGGCAGTTCGAGGAGATCACGATTATCGCTTTGAGTATTGGAAGCGACGACGAGCACCGGATTGACCGTACTTCTTACGTTCAACCATACGAGGATCGCGCATAACGTAGCCAGCCTTCTTCAGCTGAAGTTTCCATTCTGGATTGAAGGCGACAAGAGCGCGAGTCAAAGCATGGCGGATAGCTCCAGCTTGTCCCGATTCACCACCACCTGTAACAGTTACTTTCAAATCAAACTTTCCAGTTTGGTTCAAAAGCTCGATGGGTTGCATGATCACCATTTGAGATTGAAGACGAGTCAAATATTGCTCAGGTTTTTTTCCGTTGATCGTCACTTGGCCTTTTCCAGGCTTCAAGAAAACGCGCGCGGCGCTTGTTTTACGACGACCAGTTGCGAGGATGTACTGTTCTTTTGCTTTTGCTGCCATTCTCTACCTACTTTTTCAGGCCTTGGTGTTGCGGAACTACGTAAGCTTCAGGCTTTTGAGAAGCATGAGGATGTTCAGCACCCGGATAGGCTTTTAATTTTAAGATCAAATGTCGAGACATCTTGTTAGTGGGGAGCATTCCTCGAACCGCTTCCGACAGAACAAATGTAGAATCTTCTTTCATCATTTGGTCAGCGGACTTTTCCTTCAAAGAACCGAAGAAACGAGAGTGGGTAAAATACTTCTTCGATTGAAGCTTGTTCCCAGTCAGTTCCATTTTATCGGTATTCACAACAACAACAAAATCACCCGTGTCGACATGGGGAGTGAATTGAGGTCGGTTTTTTCCTCGAAGTAAATTCGCAATATGAGTTGCAACACGTCCAACACGGTGGCCGGCAGCATCGACGATGTACCACTTTGGTGACATTTCTTCCGGCTTGGCGTTCCAAGTTTTCATGGTCTTCATGATGTTCTCCAATGACAAGACCACACGTTTTAAAGTTGGCGGCACCGCTTGTCAAGTTCTCGCGGATAATAAACTTTCCACAGAAAAAGGCCCTGGGGGGGAGCCGGCGGCCCTGCCTGAGTTCGATCGAGCGCCTCGAGGATTCTTTTCATTTCGTCGGGGTGAGCTTGCCGTCTTTCGAGCATGATCATGGTCCCCACAAGGTTTCTGACCATCTGCTTCAGAAACCCGCTACCCGTCACAGAAAACTGCAAAACATGGGAATTCCGCCAGGACCACTCGGCTTTCATGATTTCGCGAACCGTGTGGGGCACAGGCGTTCCAACTGATTGGAATGACTTGAAATCATGGGTTCCAACGAGAGCGCGAGCGTAGGCATTTAAAAGATCCGGATTGAGCGGGCGACGGATCCAATCGGCGTACCGGGCTAGAAAGGGGCTTCGGCGATTGTGGTTATAAATCAAATATTTATAGGTCTTGTGAGTCGCTGAAAGCGTGGAATGAAAGTCGTCGGGCGCGATCCAGACTTTACGAATCGAGATCGAGGGGGGCAGCTGGGATTTCAGGGCCCAAGCCAGGTCCCACTTCTTTAAAATTTTTTCATCCTTATCTAGATCGAAGTGGCACTGCTGGCCCAGGGCATGGACCCCGGCATCAGTGCGACCCGAAGCAAAGAGCGTGATCTTTTGCTGGAACAAGCTTTCAAGGGCCTCTTCAATTGTGTGCCCCACGCTCTTTAAGGGGCCATGATTCTGGCGCTGCCACCCACAAAAATCCGTCCCGTCATAAGAAACCAGCAATCGAATTCGCATGGGGTGACAGGTACATTACCAGTGACAGCGCGTCAAGGTGATGGCCCGTTGAGGTGACCTGAGCGTGAGCCTATAGTGGGACCCTGGAGGCCTACTATGAAACTCTACTACTCTAAGACTTCGCCCTTTGCCCGAAAAGTTCAAATCGTCGCCCACCGCTTGGGCCTGGAGTCCCGACTTGAACTTGTGCACACCGATGTCTTTGGCGACACCTCCCAATATCGTGCGGTCAATCCGCTAATCAAGATCCCGGCGCTTCAGATGGACAGTGGTGAGTTCTTAGCGAACTCTCCTTTTATCTGTCAGTACTTGGCTTCTTTGCGACCTGGATCGGATGTCTTTCCGCTGGCCCCCGAGCTGTGGACGGCGCTTAACCTTCAGGCGGTGGCCGATGGGGGAGCCGATGCGGCGGTCCTTCGCCGAATGGAGACTCAGCGTTCGCCGGATAAACAGGACGCCAAGTTTGATCGCCGCCAAAAAGAGAAAATCCAAAACGCTCTTGAGTATCTGGAGCAAAATCTTTTTCGACTTTCGCGGCAGGATCTTCGGATTGCTGAAATCTCTGTGATCTGTTTTCTTGATTATCTTCATTTGAATGTAGAGCAAAAGTTGTGTCTGAAAAAATCCTTAACTACGGTTTATGGAGCAAGCCATCGATGGATTGATAGGCTGTAGGCGAGTTCCATTCACTTACCTGTATATCCCAAGCGATTTGCCAGAAAAACGCTGCCCCAACTTGGACTTTCCTTGGATACCAAAAATTTCATCTAGTATTATCAATCAGTTAAAGAGGCGACTCCACCTCCACCAACATGTACATATAATATGTGTACAAACTTATTTTTTCATAGTACCATTGTTCTATGATTTTTGTTTGGGATAATACAAAAAACCAAGCCAATAAGAAAAAACACGGTGTCTCTTTTGAAGAGGCTGAAACCGTATTTTACGATAATTCTGCAAGACTCATTGCCGACCCTGACCATTCAGATGATGAGGATAGGTTCGTTCTTCTTGGCATGAGTTCCGAGACTAAACTGCTCGTCGTCGTTCATGTTTATAAAGAGAATGATGAAATTATTCGGATTATTTCCGCACGAAAAGCTACTAAACACGAACAAGCAAAATATAAGAGGTGATTTATGAGAAAAGAATATGATTTTTCAAAATCCGTTAAAAATCCTTATGCAAAAAAACTAAAATCCAGAACTACAATTCGTTTGGATGAAGACATTATTGAGTACTTCCAAAAATTGGCTGATAAGTCCGGAGTGCCTTACCAGACTTTGATTAATCTTTATTTGAAAGACTGCATGGAAACGGGAAGACAACCAGATATCAAGTGGAAAAAAATTGGCTAAATTTTTTGGAGTAGTGATGGATAAACAAAATATAGCAAAAGGAAAATGTTTATGTGGAGCTGTGAAACTGAGCTTCAGTTTTGAGAAGAATACTTTTGATGCCTGTCATTGCGGAATGTGTAGAAATTGGGGAGGAGGACCAGCCCTTACTGTTGATGCCGGAAAGGATTTAAAATTCACTGGCCAAGAGTTTATCTCTGTCTACAACTCAGGGATTTGATGTTTTATTGTCTAAAACAGGTAAACTCGTTTCGGGGACCAAGGTGCTTAGATCCAGTATATTGCAGGCGACCGCAATTGATTCCGCATGAAGGCCCTTGTCAGGGTGGCGAATTCTTGTAGGGATGACCCACCGGCAGGTTGCCGGCCAGGCCCCACTTATGCGCGAGGTAGCCTTCAATTCTATCTCGCGCGTTCTGGTCGGTGTTCTGGAGGATAATCACCTCAGCAACGACGACGTTGCTGAAGCGGCGAGGATTACTCTGCGCCCCCAATTGGTACCCATCAATGTTGGCATTCGATGTCGCGATACCGTTCGTTGCGCCCTCAAGTGTTCCGTTGCGATGCACTTGCCAGCTCGTCGCGGCGGAGGGTGCATTCGCCTGAAACGACATAATGTAGCCAGTGGTATTATTATAGCTAGTCCCAACGCTGAGGTCATAGGAGAAAGTTCCCGGATTAAAATAGTAGGGGTAAGATGCGCCGAGGAGATTGGAATTCTTGATATAGTGAAGCGCACCTACATCTGATGTTCCATTAAGGTGCCTGACCCCAATAACTGGACGGTAGGGATCCCCCCCGGAGCCGTTACCAAGCCTGCGGAAAACCCAGTACACGCCGTGCGTCTGGTTGGCGATGATCGAATTAATTCCTGTCAGGTTCATGACGTCGTTCACGCCATCGAATGTGATGCCGGGTTGGCCGAAGAACGCAGTCGCCGAGTAAGCAGGCTGATTTGCAGCGGTTGGCTGTACGAAGCTCCGACCGTTCCCGCCCCTGTCTCGCCATGCGCTCACTCCGGTAGCGATAGTAAGTGTGGATGAAACGGTCGCATCCAGCCACAGAGCGGGGCTCAGGACGCTCGGGCTCCAAATAATAGATTGGAACTGAAATGAACGTGTTGCCGTTGCTGACCCATGAGTTGCGGTCAGCGTGATAGTTGTTGTTCCGGTTTGATTTGCGCCCACGGAGATATTGAGATTGCAATTCGGATAGGTGCCACTCAATGTGAGTGCACCATTTGCTACAAAACTTGTATTACTCGAAGTCGCCGCAACCGTTCCGGCGCAGGTAAATGCGGCAAGGCCCCCCAGCGTAAAAGGAACATCGGCTGACCAGTTACTGCCCTGAGTGAAAGCGGTTTGGTCGCTGATGGAACCGAGAGTTGGTTGAGCAGGCGTTCTCGCAAACTCTGCCGTAGCGTCTTGACTTCCATTGGCGTTCACAGCTGTGACCATAAAGTAGTGGGTCGTGCCGTTGGTAAGCCCTGTTACTGTGCTTGAGGTACCAACTACACCTGTCGCAAAAGTTGTTGGATAGTTGCCTGTGCTTGTTCCATATCGAACACTGTAGCTGGTGGCGCCCGTTGATGTTCCCCATGTCAGAGCAACTTGACCATTTCCCTCAGTCGCTGTGGAAATATTAAAGGGCTTTGGGCCATTCGGTGCACTTGAGACTTCTGCACTGGCGGTGATGCTGCCAGCCGAGTTGCTCGCAGTCACCATGAAGTAATAGGTTGTGCCATTGACCAAACTTGAAATCGTCGCGGGGCTTGTTGGCCCAGGTACGGTCGTTGAGTAGGACCCTGCCGAAGTCCCGTATTGAACGCTGTAGCTTGTTGCGCCGGCACTGGCGAAGCTCGCCTGAATCTGCCGATTGCCTGGCGTGAGGCCAATGGTGAACGCTGCCATGGGAACGGCACTCACTTCGTTTGAGCTCGTATTGTCGCCCACGTTGGTGGCGGTCACAATGTAATAATATGTCGTCCCAGGAGTGACTGAAGCATCATTGCAGGTTGT
>JBKDHV010000100.1:0-1205 GCA_046336915.1 Bdellovibrionales bacterium | reverse complement strand
GCTAAGGAGGTCACGGATCCCAAGAGGGCGCGCCTACATCAGCAATGCAGAGTACTTCGTTCTAATGTGAAGGATGAATATAGTCCTCAATGCATGGCGCTGAAGGACAACTACAGGATGATGAAAGAGTTAGTCAAACTGGCATTCGATGGACCCAGGAAGATAACGAGAAAATACTGGACTAAGGAGACATACTTATCGACAATTGTTCAATGGTCTAAGAGGCTTGAGGATCGGATTGCGGACTTTAAGAAACGTGCTACTGACAAGGTAGAGACATTAGAGCTCCCGGCGATACTATACAAGTACTCTATTCAGATGATGGGAGGGATGCCGTATGGAACAATCACTCGTGCTTTCCTCATGGAGGCAGTCGACTCGCTGCGCAACGCTATGCATGGACGCCTTCGGGTTGAGATGAGACTAATGCTATCTGGTGTGAAGGATCACCGTGAGGAGCTTCGGTTGGCCGGAAAGATTGGGAAGCTGATTCGTGCATTATCTGACAAGCCCCGAAAATACCTCGATCTGTCCTACATACACGACAAAGCTAAGGGATATGAAGTTGAGCCCTCAGCCATTCACAATAGGATTAAAGAGTTCTTCAGGGACGATTGGTATGCTAACCCTCAGGGTCTTGACCTATCTGCGGAGGCGATATCACGGGAACCAGACATGTGGAAGGAAATTCTAAAGGGGGATGACCTAGATGCACCTATACATGCGGACTCCAAGATTCCAAGGGATCTGCAAAGATATATTCGTAGAGCATGCAGAATGAAGGCTTCGGTGGCAATACAGGAGAACATGAGAGCGACACTGTCTGAACCACTTGCACTTGCAGAATTCAAAATGGCTGTCAAGCATCTGCCGCCTGGCAAAGCCCCTGGTCCATCCATGGTGACCCCAAATATGATTAAAATGTGGACTGATGAGGTCATTGAGGAGGTACATACGTGTCTCCATGCTATGTGGGATGTGCGATATGCTCCTCTTTGGTTCAAGGACCATAGTCAATGTCTTGCTCCTAAGAGTCTTGCTGACGATGACGCTCACATTTCTGGGGATAAAACGCAAAAGAGGAATCTCAACCCACTTCTGAATATTCGTCCTATTGTCTTGTACGAGGTACTGAGTAATGTATGGAATTTTATTATATCCTACATGATAATCAAGGTTCTACACCAAACTGGCATTATTGAATA
>JBKDHV010000099.1:0-42889 GCA_046336915.1 Bdellovibrionales bacterium | reverse complement strand
ATGTGCCCTCGCGCCTGCTGAGCCTTGATTTCAGAAATTCGAATGCGGGCTTGCGAGAACTCCAGGGGCTCGAGGTTGTGGATCTGTCGCACGACCTGAGCGGCCCAAGCGGGCGCCTTCATATCGCGGGCCAGGACCTCTTGAACATCCACATTCAAAAGACTCTGCGCATGCCCCTGAAGAGCGAATAGGAAAAGGGCTAAAAACTTCACCGACGTTCCTCCGAAGAATTTAATCACCAGGAACAACGTCGATGCGAGATTCATTCCAGCCTTGGCATAAAGGATATGAATCTCAACTAGGATAGTATGTCGAACTTTTTGACGAGGGACCGAGGACGAGAGCGGAGATCATGAACGCGCTCGAGTTCCCCTCGGGGTGAGGGGATCGCGAACGCTTAGAATCCCCCTCCCCTAAATCTGGAGAGCCTCTTTCGGAAACTCGATCCAATCCTCCTGAGCGGGAAAATTTGCTGGACGGCTTTCCGTCTGCTGAGTGGCCTTTAGAAAAGCAGTGTAGGCACTGATGAACGCATCAAACGCGTGCACGCTCTGGATCATCATCTGCACGTCTTCTTTATAAAGAAAAACAACGTCATGCTTCTGCAAGTGCGAAAGAATTTGTCGTCGACAGGATTCCCCCACCGCTGACTTGCGATAGGAACGCAAATCACTTCTTTTCATGTTCAAATGACGGCCGATACGCCAGACACTAAGGGGAGGAAAAACTTCGATCCAATTCGCTTGCGAACGTCGCTTCAGGAAAGCGGCGCGGGCTAAAAGGGGTGCGGAGTTCGCGCCCATCGCGTGCGACATCATGAAGGGCTGCTCAAGTTGACTAAGAAGAACAGACTCAACGGCCCTTTGTGTGTACGGAGTGAAAATCTTGGTTTCTTTCTTCTGAGTCTGCAAAGTGCGGTAGTAGTTCCAGAACCACTGGATATGTTCGACCTTGCAATTTTCGTAACCCGGGCACTTCAGTTCACACTGTAAACACAGCGGAAGTCTCCAGGGCTGATCCACGGCCACAAATTCGAGGTCGCTTTCATATTCTTGCATCAGCTGAGAGATCTTCAGATCCGAAGAAAATGAGCCTTCGGCCTTGAGGCCCGAAAAGAGCTTCGTCAAAAAAACTTTCTTCTGGTCGGGAAAGTAATCGATCAACGCCAGGCAGGCCTTGTCGGTTTTTCCCCCGGCAAGACTTAAACCTAAAAACTTTTTTGAAGAGGGTGAGGAAGCGGATCGAGAGGTCGCGCGCTCATGACCTGGAACTTTTCCTTTTGACATGCCAGCGCCACCCTTTCTCGGTTCTGAGGAGGACACCACACTAGGATGCAGCCACCCCCGCCCGCTCCGCATATTTTAACAGCCTCGGCACCGGCTTCCAACGTGATTTTGTTGAGTCTTTCGATTTCAGGGCTCGTAAATGCGGGGGCAAGTCGCACACGGGCCTCAAATTCTTGATTGAAGAGTGCAGGCATATCCCCCCAGCGTTGGGAAAGGACGGCTGCTTGCATCTTGAGCGCAATGGCCTTGATATCCTCAAGGGCCTTCATCGTTCGAGCGTCTTTTTGCACAGCCGACTTGAGAACTTCAAAGTTGTTCATGCCGGAATGATGAGACTTCCCCGTATAAACCAACATAAAATATTGGGCGAGTGGAGATTTTTCGATCGATTCCACTTGTTGTTCGATTCCGGCGCTTGAATAACTTAACACGTTCAGGCCGCCTGAAACGGCTGGATAATAATCTTGAGTCCCCGTGGGTGTATTTAAAACGAAAGCTTCAAGATTATGGGCCACATGGACCATTTCGTTTGCCGAGGAAAAACTTCTTCCCGTCAAAAGCGAAAAGGCCTTCATCATCGAGATTGTTAAAGATGAGCTTCCACCCAGTCCCCCGCCCACAGGAGAATCCGACTGAGTCTCAAGCCGAAAACCTACTTTCGGAGCAAAAAACTTCACAACGGACTGAAAGAGCTTCACCGAAGGATCTGAGTCACGAAGAGCCTCATCCAGATTCTTGTAGGACTTTGTAAGCTTTAGATCTTGTGAAACCCACTCGATCCCAGGTCCCGCTTTTTCCTCGAGAACGGCTCGAGTCCAAACATCGATGGCCACATTGACGGTGACGGCACCCCCGACAAATTCTGAAAGCGGCCACAAATCCAGCGTGCCGCCGGCCAAATCAACTCGGGTGGGACTTTTTATTTCAATTCGCTTCACTTAGACTCCTGCCCGTCAGCTTTCGTTTCGGGGTTTGCCCCTGGCTTCGGTTTCGGCTTGACGATCTCTGTTAAGAGTAAGCGATTGACCTGGGCATCGTCGATCTGAAAGACCTCTGAAAAAACATTTGTTTTTGAATAGGCCGCGTGATCCACGAAGTCCGACCAGTTCAACTGAAAGACAAGATTCCCCTTTTCATCCAAAAGTTGAATCTCGGAAAACATCGGGGGAAGGGCCGGAACCTTCGCCAGATAGCGATAGACTTCTAGTCGTCGGAGCTTTTCGACCAGCTCATCGGCCGTTGAAGAGTTAACAACAACTTGGTCATCAGGTTTTTCCAGCTCCCAACCCTCGCCTTTTCGGATCAAAACAAAGGATTTCAAAGCTGTTTTGACTCGAATTTTCTCAACCAAATCTTTTTCAAACTTGAAAGGCCCCGTTTTGTCTCGCAACTGCAACAGATCAAGGGTTAAAAACTTTTCCAGGGTTTGGGGCCCGACGGAAATATTGAATCCGGGCGGCTGAGCTACCACAACATCTTTGTAAAGATCCCCGCTCCACTTTTCCGATCCCATACGAAACTCGAGGCGAAGCTTGGGACTCCCCGAGGGTTTCTTCTCGGTCAGCCCTGTCCCTTTGACAGAGCTCACTTGAGTGAGAATTTCGCGAATGGCGTTTTGATCCATCTTCCATTCCGGATGTAGGACCGATTGCCACTGCTCGTTCTGATAGCGCAGTTCAAAAGTGTCCTTCTCATTTTTCACTTTAATGTAATCGACCTTCGAGATCAGAGGACGGAAAATCTTCAGATTGCGATAAAAATCGACGTTCTTCGACAAAAAATCGATCCAAACGGCACTCGAAGTGAGCACCTTCGCCTCTTGTTCGCGTCGCACGAACACAAGACCTTCAAAGTTCTTCCTCGGAGAAACCACGATGGTTTGCGAGCTTTCAGTGTTTGTGACCAGCTTCACAGTTCCCAACGGAGATTGAAGACCGTACTGATCCCACTTGGTGTCCTCTGAAACTTCAATGACATCCACGGCTTTTTCACCCGTGATCTGATCTAAAAAAGCCTCGGCGTTATCATTGTCGGCTTGATCCTTTAGGGGTTCCGTCAGATTCCATCCGTCCGTGGTCTTTTCAAGGACGATTCTTTTTTCGTTTCCTTTATCGAGAATAATTTTCTGAACCTGATCGCGCTTCAGCGAGATGATTTTGGAATCGGTTTCCTTTTTCTCCGTCTGCTGAATCTCACGGCGGTACTCACCGAAGTACGCGTAAAGGCCCAAAATCGCCACCAGCCCGGCCAGAACAACCACTCCTCGGTTTTTCATCGCTTAAGCTCCCCGACGACGCAACCAGAATGTCACAGCTGTGATCAACAGTCCGAGTGGAATCAAAAACAAAAGCACATAGAAGCTTCCCATCTTCGCCGTTGTGACCATGAGCTCTGTGCGCTGAATCTCTCGAGGAGTAATGCTAATCAACCCCTCTTCTCGAGCCAACTGAGAGACCGTATTCAAAGCAAGATCGCGATTCAGATTTTGATAAAGCATCTGATTGGCTAGGAACTCGGCGTCCCCGTAAACCAGCATCTGAAAGTCCTTCTCGCCGCCTTCATACTTTCCTGAAATTTCTAAGCCCAACTGGAAGGGGCCAGTCGGACCCGGTTGATTGGTCAATCGAGGTTCCTTAAAGGCCGACGCGTTCTGATCCGTTTTCACGATCGCTTCAATCTTGATGTTCGCAGGCGTCGCTTCCGTCTTGAGGTTCATTGGCCAATCCATACGAACCACATCTCGCTGACTCGAAAACACTCGGGTCACGGCGCTATTCAAAGAAAAGACATTTCCGATTGTGCCGCCATCGATGTAACCAAGTCCCATGAAGCTGGATTTGATGAAGTTGTTTTCCGGTGTTACTCCCACTTTTTTAAGAATCTGCTCAAGACCTTGTGTCTTGCCGGGCTCGAGGGCCATCAGGACATGACCCCCTTTTTTTAGATAGCCTTCAATCGCCTTGATCTCGTAGGCCTGATAGGCTTGTCGAGGCCCGACAATCATCACAGCATCCGCATCCGCAGGCGCTTGCGGAGCTGCGGGCAGATTCCAGGTCTTCACAACAAAACTGTTATTTTCAATCAACAACTTCAGGGCATTCAGACCCGAGGCCTCTTGCCCATCCTCGATGTCCGCCTCACCGTGGCCCGTGACGAAGTACAGGGTCTTCATTTTGTCTCGAGTGACCTTGATGATCGCTTGAGTGATCTCTTGCTCGTCGACTCGCTCCAGGCGGTTGCGACGCCCGTCGTACTCGACGAAGGCCAGTCCACTGCCCTTTGTGACTCCGTAATCCTCAGCAAGTTTTGGATGCTGATTGACCTCGAAGAACTCGAGGAACACTTTGTTCGATTGGTCTTGATACTTTTTCAAAAGTTCACGGAAAGCTCGTCGGTTATCCTCGATGCCCTGGGTGCCGTCTTTGTAAAAATAAAGAACTTTTAAATCGGACTTCAAGTTCTTCACGATTTGAATGGACTGCTCGCTCAAGGTGTTTGTCTGCGCTTGAGAAAAATCCCAAGTCTTGTTTCGCTTAACCCCGATGTAATTCAAAATTACGGTCAAAACGAGCACCAGCAAAATCATGGCCCCCATGTTCAGACCGTGCTTTGTCGTTTTCATCGTGAAAAATTCCAGGAACACTTTTCGGTCTTTCACGATCGCTGTTAAAGCAAACGCGACCGTTAGGACAATCAGGATCGTGTAAATCGGCATCCACCCGCCCAAGATAAAGCGCGCAAGCGCAAAGGCGGCTAGTGAGACTCCCGCAAACGATAGAAGAATCTTACTCAACTTACTCATGAGGCCCTCCAACGGTGAGATTCGACAACTCGTTCAGAAAGAAAAAGGAAAAGACCAATGGCTGTCGTGAAAAAGACAAGAGATTGAATTCGGAAAGTTCCTTCGACAAGCCCCGAAAGATGCGTGCTTAAGGAAATGTGCTCAAAGACCTGACGTGCCCACTGGCTATCGACGGCTTCGACCCCAATGCCCACAAACCAGATCGAGACGTTCAAAATGACGGACATGATGTAGGCAATCAGAACGCTTTCAGTTAATGAGGAGCAAAACAAATTCATCGAAGCATAAATCAGACTAAGCAAGAAAATGCCACTAAAAGCCAACACCAACGAAGGCCAATGGATTTGCTTCACGAACATCAAAGTCAGAAGGGGGTAAAGAAGCGCCATCAGCATCAAGCCGAAAATTGCTCCGGCCGCCCCCACAAACTTTCCACCCACGATTTCCCACGATGTCACCGGAGAGGTCAGAAGCAGATCAAAAGTTCTCAGCTTCTTTTCTTCCGCAAAAAGTTTCATCGTCAAAGCGGGCACGACGAAAATCAAAATCAGGTTCATATAGCTTAAGTGCCGCAGGTACAGTCCGTAGTGAATATTGGCCTGTTGGCCTCCGCCCATTCCGGGCTGGGCCATCTGGGCCATTTGAGCAAACATCGAAAAATGAACAGGAAACAAGAAGCTAAAAATCACCGCGATCAAAAACGCGATGAAATAAAAAGTCGGCGTCAGGAAAAAACTTTTCAGCTCACGCTTGGCAATCACCCACGTTGACGTCATACGTTCACCTCTTGACCATAGGTTAGTTTCAAGAACACGTCTTCAAGATCCAAAGTCTTCGGACTGAACTCAATCAATCCAATTCGAGACTCCACAAGTTTCGCAAGAATCTGATCATGGACCTGCTCATCTCCGTTGAAAGAGATTTCCCAGTTCTGCCCTTGACCTACCACGCCGATGAGGCCCGGAATCTGCGCCAGAAGCGGGTTCAGGTCACGACCCTGTCGCAAACGAATTCGAAGAGCGGCCGATCCCTTTTCCAGTCGTCCCAAGTTGGCGATCGAGTCTTCCGCGACGATCTTTCCTTTGTTGATAATGATCGCCTTGTCACAGACGGCTTGCACTTCGGACAGAATGTGCGTTGAGAGGATAATCGTGTGCTGACCTCGCAGCTCCTTGATGAGCTCGCGAATCTCGGCCACCTGCTTCGGGTCAAGACCCACGGTGGGCTCATCAAGAATAAGGACGTCAGGCTGACTGACCAGAGCTTGGGCAATCCCCACGCGCTGTTTAAAGCCCTTCGACAAAACGCCGATCAGGCGCTTCGAAACAGATTCTAAGTGAGTTTTCTGGATGACAAGATCCACATTCTTTCGAATCTGATCGCGAGGAACTTTTTTAAGTTCCGCCACATAGGTCAAATAATCTCGGACGAACATATCGCCATACACGGGGGGCGTCTCGGGGAGATACCCGATTCGACGCTTCACCTCGATGGGATTTTCGAAAACATCATATCCGGCGATTCGGGCCTCGCCGCTTGTCGGGGCCATAAAGCCTGTCACGATCTTCATGGTTGTGGATTTGCCGGCCCCATTGGGTCCCAGAAATCCGACAACGTCACCTTTTTTTAGCTGAAAGCTGACATGATCGATGGCTCGAATCGGCCCATAGTCCTTACACAGGTTTGTGACTTCAACCATTCCACCACTCCTTCATCATGGGATTCTCAAGAATGGTAATTCGCTATTGGAAAGTGTCAAGGTATGACGACGCTTAAGACGCGTTCGTTCTGGTAATTCACGCGACCCAATTTGTCCCCCTTGATCGGGCGAACAAATCGACACTCCGCCACAAGGATCTCCAGCCGAGTCCCCGAGGGAAAAGCCTTGGTCTGCGACGTTTCACGCGCCAGCCATACGGCGGCCTCGCGCAGGATCGAGTCCGGCACACTCTGGCCTTTTGGAACCGAGAGAATCACATGGGAACTTGGATAGTCACGCAGGTGAATCCAAAGATCCCAGGCCCGAGCCCCACGAAGAAGAGCCAAATTATCCTTCGCGTTTTTACCTCGTGACGCGACAAAATCTCCGAACCGTCGAGTGCGACCCTCAGCTCCGACCTCTTTCAGGGGTTCACGCGGTTTGGCTGAAGGCTGAAGAGGACGCGAGACGGGCTCCGTTTGCGCCTCAAGGGCCGCGATCTCCTTTTTCAGGATTTCGATACGCTCCAAAGTTCCGCTTCGTTTGCGCTTAAGCTGCTTCGCTTTTTCAAAAGCGTTCTGCATGAGCTTAGCCCGATCTCCCCCACCCTTCAGAAAGCTCGCCCACTCCTGACCCAGCTCCTGGGGCTCGAAGGATTTGAGCAGTTCTCCCAGAGTTCGCCACTTTTCAAGTTCCCCCGAGTTCAGTTGCAGATGAATTTCATCGAGGGCTCGCTTTTTCTTCGTGATATTTTTCTGGCGCTGCTGTTGCCAGTCCGTCGCTCCCGTTGCTGTTCGCAAATTCTGCTTTTCCAACCAGCGAGCTTTAAGAGCCTCGGGATCCTCTTGCATCTTCGGCACTTGCTCTAGGGGCGGCAGCCCCTTCGGCTTCGCCCACGAGAGGGACTTCTCTCCGGCTTCGACGATGATGTTAGGAGATTTCGGAATCAGTCGCACTTCCATGCGAACCACACGCCCGGTACCGACCCACTCGACGTGAAGAATTCGCGGATCTTCAGGATCTTTTTCGAACTTCGAAAGATAAAGGTTCTTGGCGTGGGAGTTTAAAAAAAGGGCGACGGGTTTTGGCGCGATCTTATGACGCCAAGGTGACTCATTTTCGAACAGCAAGCTGACTGGCTCTTGGGGCGAAAGATCCAAAATCCACCAAATTCGGCCTTTTTTGTAAAGTCCGAGCGCAATCCCTTTCGCATGGGTTTCGATTTCTTGAAGTTGAGCCCCGATCATAACGGCATTATAACCGCTTAGGGGTCCGAAGCAAGAAGCTCAGATGACTTTCAGTTGGGTGGAATGAAGCCTGCGCGCTAGGCTTGGCAGTCCGGCTGCTTACATTTCGGTTTTTGGCTGACTCCGCGCACGGACTCGTTAAATTCAGACTCCCACTCGTCGAAGTTGATGCCAGGCTCTTGGGTACTTGGATTCGGAATCTCCTCGACACGCTCGTCCCCGGCATTCGGCGAAGAGAGATCAAGAGAGTCGACTTCGGATGAACTCGAAAGATCCGCGTGGGCGGTCGCAATTCCCCCCATGATCCCTGCGATAACTAGGACGTGCATCAATTTGAGACATTTCATACCGAACGAATTCCTTTAACTTAAGTAGTACAAGTCCGATGCCAAGAGCCCTTCGCCAAACCCCCATCATTTTCAATAGAGACCGTTTCTGGAGTTATAAAAAACACTTTTTGTGGAGACTTTGGACAACGGCTAAACTCTGATCGAAAAACCGCTCAAATCGACTCTACGCGACCTGACTTATCACTTCCCCTTACAATTACCCTGATTACAAGGAACCGAGATCGAGTCAAAACCAACAAGCCCTGCGGACTAGGCAGGGATATCACTCGCTAAGCCATTCGTTTTCGCAAGCAACAACCATACAGGGGCCCAAATCCAAACTGATCGGGGAAGTACTGAAACCCATGCCGGGTCCATTCGGGCTCAATCTCAAGTTCGGGTTTCAGAATTTCGACCGCGTCCTTCTTTTTCTTCAGAAGTTTTTCAATCACGCCGTCATTCTCCAAGGGGCTGATCGAGCACGTGGAATAGACAAGTGAGCCGCCCGGCTTCAAGGCAGACCAGGCGCTGCTTAAAAGTGAATACTGTTTAATCGCGAGCCCCTCCGAGCGCTTCGGCGACCAGTTCTGCATCTCTTTTTGGTTCTCAAGAAGATGGGCCTCTCCCGAACAGGGCGCATCCACAAGAATCGCATCAAACTGCGCTGGCATCTTAAGGCCGTACTGGGCTCCGTCTTGACCGCGAACCCAAACTTTTTCGCGACGATCGCGGGGCACATAATTTTGAATCACTTTGGTCAAAGATTCTCGACGGGACCCCGAGGGTTCGTTGCAAATGATCTCGGCTGAATCCGGCAAACGCGAAATCAGCACAAGACTTTTTCCTCCGGGTGCCGCGCACATATCCAAGACCTTTTCCACACCCTCCAGGGGCAGAGCGCGCGCCATAAGCAGGCTTGCCGGATCCATAAAGTACTCCGACAAAAGGCCCTCAGCTTTTCGTTCAGGCATCTGCCCGGGCTGATGAATCGCCATCTCTTTCACCGACTGTCGAGGGGACTCCATGCGAAAGGCCACTTGATGATGCGCTTTTAGGGCCGCGCGAAGAGCCTGCCAGCGGTCCCCCCAGAGTTTGCCGTAGTGTTTGTCAAACTTGGGGCTCACGGTGACGTCTCCCCTTGGGGAAAGCGACAGATGAATTCAGCACCCCGACCCACTTGGCTTTTCACTTCGATCGAGCCCCCGTGGCTTTGCAGAATGTGTTTTGCAATGGCAAGACCCAAACCGGTTCCTCCGGTTTCCCGCGAGCGCCCTTTATCAATACGGTAGAATCTTTCAAATAGTCGCGCATGGTGCTCTTCTGGAATTCCAGGCCCGTTGTCCGACACCCGCAAAAGAACGTCACGCTCTTCTTTTGCCCAAGTGATCTGAATTTCTTTTCCTTCAGGAATATACTTGATCGCATTTGAAACGAGGTTCCGTAAAACTTGCTCCACTTTCTGGCCATCAGCCAGCATCTCGGGCACATGACAAGTCGTCTTGATCACAATGCTCTTATCCTGCGCTAAAAGCGCGAGCTCCCCCAGCACGGCCTGAGTGATCTGCAGAGGTGAAATTGTCTGCAGCCAAAGTTCAGAGCCTGACTCCATTTTGGAAAGATTCAAAAGATCATTCACAAGATCAATCAAACGATCCACATTTCGAGCCACCACGGAAATAAAGCGCTCCGCTTGATCAAAACGACCCTTTTGAATGTCCTCATGAAGAGTTTCCACATAACCCTTAATCGAGGTCAGGGGCGTCCTGAGTTCATGGGACGCATTCCCTACGAAATCGATGCGAATTTGATCGGCTTTTTTAATATCCGAAATATCGTGAAAGACCGCGACCACTTCGTAAAGCTCGCGGTTCTTCTTCTTCAAAACGGGCGTCAAACTGATGTTAAAATATCGCGGTTGCGCATCCACCAGGGTCGGAAGTTTCAAAGTCACCTTGCGGGTCCGGCCCGTCTTCAAAATTTCGTCAATAGCCACGTGTAATTCCGGCGCGGAAAAGACCTGATCGAAGCGTCGATCCCGAGCCCGTCGCTCGTTTCCGATGAAAAGGGTGGCGAACTGGGGATTAAAAAAGAGGATCTGTCTTTCAAGATTGAAACTGACCACCGCTTCTTGGATCGAGCCCAAGAAGGCTTGGCTTTCTTCGCGCTCACGATGCAGCTCTGCTTTTTGATCTTTCAACGAGATTTTTAACAGATAAACAGGGCGAATAAAAATAAAGGTGCTCACGAGACTCGAAACGGCAGCCACCAGCACCAAGCTGAAATTCCATTCTTCCAAATGGGTCAGAACCATCAGACCGTAGAGCACATGAAACACAGCCAGCTGCGCAAGCAGACTCAGCCAGAAGATTTTCCAGGGAAATCGTTTAGAAATCATGAAATCGAGTTCAAGTCCGATTTGTAGCGATAGCCAATGCCACGGATCGTATCAATATGGTCAGCCCACGCGCCCAACTTTTTTCGTAGTCCAAAAATGTGAGTGTCCACGGTTCGCCCCGTCACACTGATACCTTCACCCTGAACTTTTTCGATCAACTGATCCCTCGTCAACACACGACCGTGGGACTGAATCAGGGTGATCAGCAGTTTGTACTCGGACGGAGTGAGATGCAGCATCTGTCCATTCAAAAGAACTTCGTAGGAATCAAAATCAACTTTCAGCCCATCGCCTTCAAAAATGTGCTGGGGCGTTTGTTTGAGTTGATCCCGTCGAAGCAGAACTTTCACTCGCGCCAGGAACACCGAGGGATCAAAAGGCTTCGTCAGATAATCGTCGGCTCCCTTTTCCAGACCATAAACAATATCCTGTGGTTCAGATTTGGCGGTCACCATCAGCACGCGGGGATGGGTTTTGAAAGTTTTCAGTCGATCCAGGAATTCCGCGCCACTCATTCCGGGAAGCATCCAGTCCAGAACCAGAAGATCGAAGGTTTGCCCCTTTAGTTTTTCAAGGGCCTCTTCACTGCTGCCGCTTTCTACAACTTGGTAACCTTGGCGCATCAGATGCAAGGCCATGAGTTCTCGAATTTCAACTTCGTCTTCGACTACATGGACTCGCGAGGGACTCATGAAAAACCTCCGTGACGTATATCCTGACCGGCTTCTGCGTAAATCACATCTTCGGCGATATTCGTAGCATGATCACCGAATCGCTCAAGATTTCGGGCAATCAAGATTAAAGCTAAAAACTTTTCAGCCAAGTCAGGAGTCTTCTTCATCTCTTCCAGCATGTCTTTTTGAACCTTGACCTTCAGAGCATCCACTTCATCGTCCATCACAAGAACAGACTCGGCAACTTTTGAATCATGATTGATAAACGACTCGAGGGATTTTTGGATCATCTCTTGCACAATAGAAAACATCGTTCGGATCACAGGCACATTCAAATCATCACGACGCTTCAGCGCGTCCTTCCCGATGTAGGCCATGTTCACGCACTGATCTCCCATGCGCTCCAGATCCGTGTTGATCTTAACTAAGGCAATGACCGCTCGCAGATCTCGAGCTACGGGTCCATTCTGAGCCAAGTACTCAACCGCATCTTCATCCACTTGTTTATGCCAATCGTTGATCTTCTTTTCGATTTCGAAAACTTCGTCGAAAAGCTCAAGTCGTTTTTCGGCTAGCGCTTGCATCACAAGGCCCAAGGCCTTCTGAGTGTATTGCCCCATTTGTGAGGCCTTTGTGCGAAGACTTTCTAGTTGAGTGGTGTGCGCTCTTTCCATCGTGTCCGTCCTAAACCTTATGGGCTGACTTGTCGAGTTTAACAAGATTGTGATTCGAAATTGACCAAATCTTAACAAGGCCCCTCACGAATGGCAGCAAGAATTCAGGCGTCAGGTGGGAAAGTCCAAATCTGCCGCAAGCCAGGGGATTGGCCAAACACTTGCCTGCTCAGACTCAAGAAACTATCCTATTGGGGATGCGAATATCCGCTATTGATTTTGGTTCCAATGCCGCACGTATGATGGTCGCGGAGTGGCAAGGTGACCGCTTCGAAATCCTGAAGCGTTATCGCGTCCCCGTGCGCCTGGGGACCGACGTCTTTCACTCAGGAAAAATCTCAGATATCACACTGAAGAAGGCCCAGGCCTGTTTTGAAGATTTCGCTTCTGTGAACAGGAGAATGCGGGTTGTCAAATGTCGAGCTGTCGCGACCAGCGCCGTTCGCGAGGCCCAAAACCGCCAACCTTTCCTCGAGAAAGTTCGCCAGGCTTCGGGAATCCAGCTGGAAATCATTGATGGCCTTCTGGAAGCGCAGTTGATCTTCGAAGCCGTTAAGCGACATGTGGATCTTCGTAAACGCCAGGTCCTTTTGATCGATGTCGGCGGTGGCAGTATTGAAATTACCCACTCGGATCAGGGCAAAATCAAGAGCACCCAAAGTTTTCCCCTCGGAACGGTTCGACTTCTCGAGCAACTCAGAAATCGAAAGATGTCAGAACCCCATATTAAAATCGTTCTCGGAGACGAACTGAAACCCGTCATTGAGTTTTTCGATAAAAAATTAAGTGGGATCGCTTTTGATTTCGCGGTCGGCACGGGCGGAAACCTGGAGTGCATGGCTCGCCTGAAAACTCAGCTGCTGATGGATCTTGCTCACGAATCCGTTCTTGCGCAAGAGCTAGGCCTGATCTTGGAGCAGCTTCTTCATATTCCACCCAAAAGCCGAGTGCAGCACCTGGGACTCCGCGAAGATCGAGCCGACGTGATCGTTCCGGCGACGGCCGTTGTCGAAGCCGTCCTTCGCCAAGCCGGCATCGACAAAATCCTCATCCCCGGCGTAGGCCTGAGGGACGGAATTCTCTACTCGATGATTTAGTGAATTTTTAAAAGCGAGCCGGCTTTCAACTTTTACTGTCGAGAGCCGCTATCTCGCGGTGGCAGCGGGATGTTCGGATCACCCCAACCTTTTCGGATTTCACTTCCGTTTTTGCAAAGATCTTGAGCTTCTTTGTTCTTGGTAAGACCCGCTTTTTCGAGCTCGGCCTGACACTTTTGTGGAGTGAGGCTTGACGCGTGCTTTCGCAGACAGGAGAGCGGTTTATTTTTCTTCTGACTTCGGCAGCGATCATAGCCGTAGCGATCGAGACAGCTTTGTTCGACTTCCGTTCTTAAATCTTGAGACTGAATCTCGTTCATGAGGGCCCAACAGGCCTTGTGACCAATTCGCTTCTTTTGTTTATCATGCAAATCCGCAAGGCAGTCGCGAATCGCTTGATCTCGATGGGGTTGCGACCCGCTGACTTTATTCGCAGCCTGCCGACAGGTCTCGACGTAATCTGGCTTTCGGGTGGGCGACCCCAAACTTTTTTCCGGAGCCACAGTCTGATCCAACAGATGCCCTTTTGAGGGATTCGTAAAATCTTGGGCGCTCACGATCGCGGGAAAAACGAGGGCCCACAGGATCCACTTCATTTCTTCTTCCTTTCGTCCAAGACCATCTTCGGGCTGACAAACCATTGAAGCTGGGCCGAGCTGGGACCTAGACTTTTCAGCATGTCGACCTCCAGACACAGAAGGCCCGACTTCTTAAATTGTAGAAAAGGGTACTCATTTCCCGCAAGAAGATAGGTCGAAAGCAGGCTCAAATTGGGCTCATGTCCAACAACGGCGAAAGAATTTCCACGAAAATTTTGGGACTTTAGCCACTTGACGAAAGCCTGGGGTGGACTTTGGGGGACAAGCTCCGCGCACTCGACAATCGTCTTTTCGTTGTAGATCTGCGAAACGATCTCGGCTGACTGGCGCGCCCGAGTATAGGGGCTTGAGATAATTAGATCAAATTCTTTGACCCAACGGCGCTTCATGACCGTGGCCATCTTTTCCAATCGACGTCGTCCCTTCATGGTCAGGGGGCGAAAGGCATCATCCAAACGGGCTATTTTTTGAAACTCTTCTCGCTCTTGTGCGACTCCATGCCGAATCAGGACCAACTCGACCACGACTAGACTCCCGTGACTTTCTCGGTGGGTTTTTCTTTCTGGCTTTCCATTCTTTTTTCCTCTTCCACCTTCACGCGCACTTTGGTGGCCTCGATCAGCTTTTGATGGACACCGATGGGCTCGGACTTGCGCTGATGATACTGCCCCTTCGCATCCATATCCCACGCTTGGCGCTGATCCTTCAAACAAAGCTGAAGAGTTTCCCAAAGCTTTTCTTTCAGGGCCCTCTCATAAATGGGGACGATCGCTTCGACACGGGCGTGAAGATTGCGATACATCCAGTCCGAAGATCCGATATAGAATTCTCCATCGATGGGATCCTGAGCTCCGTTGCGAAAATAGTAAACGCGAGAGTGCTCAAGAAATCGGCCCAAAATTGAGATCACACGAAGTTTCTCGCTTAAGCCGGCCGCGCGGGGACGAAGACAGCAGAACCCTCGCACGATCAGATCAATATCGGCGCCCTTCTGCGAGGCCGCATACAGCGCAAGAGCAATATCATTTTCTTCCATATTGTTGAACTTCGCGATGATATGCGCAGGTTTTCCGGCCTTTGCATTCTCACCTTCTCGTTCAATCATGGCTTTCATGCGAGTAAACATATTCACGGGCGCGATCAAAAGATGACGATACTGATTTTTCAGAGAACGACCTGTTAAATAGTGAAAGAACTCAACGACATCGTCGGTGATTTCTTCGCGAGCCGTCAGCAAACCCAAATCCGTATAGACTCGAGAAGTTGAAACGTTGTAGTTCCCCGTTCCGATGTGCGCATAGCACTTAAGCCCCTCGTCCTCTTGGCGAACGATCAGAATTGTTTTGGCGTGGGTTTTCAGTCCGACAACTCCGTACACGACATGCACGCCGGCGCTTTCAAGCTCCTGCGCCCAGTAAATGTTTCGTTCTTCATCAAATCGGGCTTTCAATTCAATTAAACAAACAACTTGCTTTCCCATTTCGGCCGCCTCGATCAGGGCCTTCACAAAGGGAGAATTATCGCCCGTACGATACAAGGTCATCTTGATGGCAAGCACTCGAGGATCGTGAGCCGCTTCGCGAACAAGTCGCTCCACGGTCGCCGAAAAACTTTCGAAGGGATGATGAAGAAGATGGTCGTTTTGCTTGATGATGTTGAAAATTGAAGTCGACTCATCCGTGAAAGCAGAGGGCACGACCGGAGAAAAACCATCAAACTTCAGATGAGGTTTTGAGAGCTCCCCAAAAAAACTAAGATCACTGTAATCCAAATCACCTGGATGCTCAAAGACGTCTTCAGGTTTCAGCTCCAATTCATCGATCAAGAATTGCAAAATCCAAGGGTCAGGATCCGGGCCATGTTGAAGTCGCACAACTTCAGCGAAGCGCCGTTGTCGCAATTCCTCAGCGATGGACTGCAGAAGATCTTCTGCATCCTCATCGTCACGGTCGGAATCGGCGTTTCGCGTGATTCGAAACGGCATCACATTCAAAACTTGCATGTTGGGAAAAAGATCTTGCAGATTCGCTGTGATCACATCCAGCAGACTGATATAGCGATCCGTTTTTTTATCGACTGACATCCACGCTGGAAGAACTTTTGGAACTTTGATCCGCGCAAAAAGCTTCTCTTCACGATCGGGATGCTTAAGAGTCACCCCCAAAGATGTCGACAGGTTCGAGATAAATGGAAAGGGGTGCCCCGGATCCACGGAAAGCGGAGTCAAAACAGGAAAAACATTCTTGATGTAGTCTTTTTTAACAAGCTCTTTTTCTTTGCTAGAGAGGTCCTTCCATTTTAGAACTTGCACCCCTTCTGCCATGAGCTTTTTTTTCAGATCCTCGTAGACCTGAGCTTGCTCTTTAACCATGGGGACCACGAAGGCACGAATGGCGGCTAGCTGCTGCTCGGCCGTCTGCCCGTCTGAAGACTTCGCGGAAATTCCATAGGCCAATTGGCGCTTCAAGCCTCCCACGCGTTTCATAAAAAATTCATCTAGATTGCTGCCGCAAATCGCAAGATAACGAACGCGCTCAAGCAAGGGATTACGAGAGTCTTGAGCTTCGTGAAGAACACGTTGATTGAAACGCAGCCAACCAATTTCCCGATTGGTGAACTCTCCTGCGGAGGAACGCGGATGTTCCAGAAACCTCAGTTTGCGAGGTTTCTTACGAGTCGTTGTCGGAGGCTTTCGCTTCTTCGTTGTTCTCACTGTCTTGATTCTCTCTAAATCACTTAAAAGACTCAATTTTTTATTGGTTCAATTTGAGTCAAGATTCTCGTCGCCCTGGACCTCAGGTCCCCCAGAAGCCTGGCCGATAAGATAAAAGTATGGCTCAAGGCTTAGCACGTTACCATGGTCGCGCACCACGGTACATTCTGAACACCCAAGATGACTCATTGATCCGTGTGGCTGGACCTAAGCAGATGCCTTGGGAAGAGGGCACCGAGATTAAAAACATCTCGCTGACGGGCCTAGCTTTTACCGCGCCTTCTGACCTTTGCCCCCTTTTGGGAGAAGTGGTCAAGATCCAATTCGAAGTCCCTGGTTCTCAACAGATGGCCTGCTATGCGATTGTGACACGCATTGACCCACTGAAAAATCAGAAGATGCTCGTCGGTGTGCATTTCTACAAACTGGAAATGCCCCAGCGCATCGCGCTGGCTCAGGGTCTATCTCGAAAATTGAAAGATCAAATGGATCAGCAATCGGTCCTCAGCAACAGCGAAGTCAACATCAGTCTTCAGGACTTTTTCAAAGTCCTCTTTATGTCCGCCCTTCTTGCCGGGTGGGCGTGGTCCTTCTGGTTGCTGATGAATTTTTCGATTCTCTACTCTTTGCGCCTGAAGTGAGCTCCTTCGATTTGGTAATCCTTTTGTCGTTGGCGTAACATTTCTAAATATTTTGTCTTCGGAATCTCTTCCGCACCAAAAAGCGCCAGCAAGGGCGTCACCATCTGGGTATCCATCCACGGGTGCCCTTCGGCCTTCAGATCCTCAACCATGCGAATCAAGGCGAGCTTCGACATATCCGATTCCGTGTGAAAAAGACTCTCGCCTGAAAAGACGCCCTTGAACTGCACGCCGTAGCCGCCACCGACAAGCTCCTCACCGTTCCACACTTCCCAAGAATGGGCATGTCCTCGCTCGAAGAGCTTCGTGTAGGCTGTAATAATATCGGGCGTGATCCAGCTTCCCTTTTGGCCTTTTCGTTTTTGGCGGGCGCACGCCACGATCACGCGCTGGAAAGCCTTGTTCCGAGTCACTTTTCGGGAGGCGTAAGTCTTAAGTTTTTTCTTCAGGCTTCGCGGAATTCGAAATTTTTCAAAGGTCAGAAGCCCTCGGCGATCGGGACAAAACCAGAGCAAGGGAAAACCCTGCTGTGGCCACGGGAAAATTCCCTTGTCGTAGGCCTCGGCCAGAACCTCAAAGCTCAGTTCTCCTCCGATAGCAATCAGCCCCTCATCGTAGGGTAAGGCAGGATCCGGGAATAGTTCATCATCACGCACGACTGACCTCTTGAGGCCATTTTTCCATAAGCTTCCGGTCCCCTACAACCCATATTGTGTCCCCAGCCCGTAATGACAGATGGGGTTCGGGATTCAGAATTCTCTGCCCCTCGCGCTCAAGCCCAACAAATCATTATTCCCCCTGGCAGTTGTCACATAAACCGCAACGCTTGGTCTCCTTATGCCCAAAGTAGTTATAAATCTGAATCAGCCGACATTCTTCCTTGTTCTTGATCCACTGAAGAAATGCATAAAGTTTTTGGTGGTGATGCTTCAAAAGGGCCTGTTGATTCTCGACCTGAAACATTTTGGCATCGAGCTCGCCCGTGAGAACTATTCCCCCTTGGGGATTCTGCTCCAGGCACCCCCAACGCTCTAGAATGTTGAGCGCCGAATCAACTCGGTGATCCCCGCGATTTTTAAAACTCATCTGCTCGGCCAACCACTCGCGACCCTCGGAAAGGGCGCGCTCGGGCGACGAACGAATCAGTTCGTACATGCGCTCCAGATAACCCTGCTCAGGGTAGGCCGACTTGATAAACTGCATGGGAATCATGAGATCTTCTTCATCATAGAACAGAAGCGCCGTCGAGGGCTTCCCGTCTCGGCCCGCGCGTCCGACTTCTTGAAAATAACTTTCCAAGGAAGACGGTGGCTCAAAGTGAAAGACTCCTCGGATATTGGGCTTATCGATCCCAAGTCCAAAAGCAGGTGTTGCCACCATCACGACCTCTTCGGTCTTCATAAAATTTTTCAGTGCACTTCGCCTCTGCCCCGGAGCCAGATCACCGTGGTAAATCAGGGGCTTAATTCCTTTTCGATCCAGATCCCTCCGAATTTCTTCAGCGGTTCGAATCAGCGTCGTGTAAATCAGGTAGGATCCCTTTTCCTTCTGCAGGTGCGGAATCACCGCCTCGATCTTCTGCTCCAGACCGTAGCTCTCTTGGACATTCAAGGACAGATTCGGTCGCTCGAGCCCCGTGGTCACAAGAGGATCTCCCTCAAGGCCCAGGCTCTTACGAATCTCGGTTTGAATATCGGGTGTGGCCGTCGCGGTCAGTGCCAGCGTCAGGGGCTGACCCAGGTTTTTGCGAATCTCTCCAAGTTTTGCGTAATCCGGGCGAAAATCATGGCCCCACAGACTGATACAGTGAGCCTCATCCACAACGAAGAGCCCGATCTTACGGGACTTCAGGGCCTCGCGAAACTCGGGCTTCTGCAATCGCTCCGGCGTCGCCAAAAAAAGCTGATACCGCCCTTGAGACAGCTCGAGCTGGCGCTTCTTCTTCTCATCCGCTGAGAGCTGAGAGTGAATAAACGAGGCCGAGATCCCCAAGCTCCTCGCCTTTTGCGACTGATCCTCCATGAGCGCGATCAGCGGGGTGATCACCAAAACCAAGTCCGCTTGAAGCTGAGAGTAGAGCTGGTAGGTCAGACTTTTCCCCGAACCCGTCGGCATCAGGCCTAGAACCGAGCGCTTGCTCTGCAGATGGGAGAGGATTTCCCACTGCCCGGGCCGAAACTGCGGGAAAGCGAACTTCTGCTGAAGAAGTTGCAAGATTTTCGGGTCTACCTGAGGGGCTGGATGCATAGCGTTAGTAACCCTCCTGGGCCTCAAGGTTCCATTTTGCGCTCAGACAGAAATCATGGTAGACCCAGATTTTCCATTTTGGAAGTTTAAATCCGATCAGAGCGAAAGGGATCATCATGTCTAAAAAGTGGGACATTAATATTGTGCGTAATATCGGGATTTCCGCGCACATTGACTCCGGTAAAACGACGCTGTCAGAGCGCATTCTTTTCTACGGTGGTAAAATCCATGCCATCCACGAAGTTAAAGGAAAAGATGGCGTCGGCGCCACCATGGACTCGATGGACCTCGAGCGTGAAAAGGGTATCACCATCCAATCTGCGGCCACTCAGGTGCAGTGGAAAGATCATGTGATTAACCTCATCGACACTCCCGGGCACGTGGACTTTACCGTGGAAGTAGAACGATCTCTACGCGTTCTTGACGGCGCGATTCTCGTTCTTTGCGGTGTGGCCGGTGTTCAATCCCAGTCCATCACCGTTGACCGTCAGATGAAGCGTTACAACGTGCCTCGTTTGGCTTTCGTGAACAAATTGGACCGTCAGGGCGCAAACCCTGTGCGCGTGAAAGACGCTTTGGTCGACAAATTGAAATTGAATGCCGTGATGGTTCAGCTTCCCATCGGTCTAGAAGATGCTCACTCGGGCACAATCGACCTCGTTGAGATGAAGGCCTACACCTACCAAGGTGCAAACGGTGAAAAGGTGATCGAGATTCCGATCCCTGACGACATGAAGGAACAAGCTCAAGAGTACCGTCAGATCCTGATCGGCAAATTGGCCGATATCGACGATGCGATCGGCGAAAAGTTCTTGATGGAAGAAGAGCCGACTCTTGCTGAAATGAAGGCCGCAATTCGTAAAGGCGTCATCGCCTTGAAACTTTGCCCTGTTTTCTGCGGATCTGCGTTTAAGAACAAGGGTGTTCAGTTGCTTTTGGACGGCGTTTTGGCGTACTTGCCAACTCCTGCCGAAAAGAAAGAGTACGCTCTTGATCTGACAAAGAACGAAGAGCGTTTTGAACTTTTCCCTGACAACGACAAACCGCTTGTGATGCTTGCGTTCAAACTACAAGAAACTCAATTCGGTCAGCTGACTTACATGCGCGTTTACCAAGGAAA
Source organism: Bdellovibrionales bacterium (assembly GCA_046336915.1). Classification (GTDB taxonomy): domain Bacteria; phylum Bdellovibrionota; class Bdellovibrionia; order Bdellovibrionales; family Bdellovibrionaceae. The sequence continues at coordinate 22,366 of JBKDHV010000099.1, read as the reverse complement.
AGTGGGCAAGGGCGATTTCATCATCAACCAAGCCAACAAAAAATCTGTGAAGGTTCCTCGCTTGGTTCGTATGCACTCTGACAAAATGGAAGACATCGACGTCGCCTACGCGGGTGACATCATCGCCGTCTTCGGTATCGACTGCGCGTCGGGTGATACGTTCTGTGATGATCGCATTCAGGCTTCGATGCAGTCCATGCACGTTCCCGATGCGGTGATCAGTCTTGCGGTTGCACCGAAGTCGAAAGACGGTGCGAACAATTTCTCGAAGGCCCTTCAGAAATTCCGCAAAGAAGACCCCACATTCCGCGTTCACCGTGATGAAGAGTCGAACGAGACCATCATTTCGGGAATGGGTGAATTGCACCTTGAAATCTACATCGAGCGTATGAAGCGTGAATTCAACTGTGAAGTTGTCGTCGGTCAGCCTCAAGTGGCTTACCGTGAGACGATCAATGCAGAAGCAATTTACGACTACACTCACAAGAAGCAAACGGGTGGTTCCGGTCAGTTTGCAAAGACGGTTGGAAAGATCCGTCCGTTGGCTCCTCAAGAAGATGGTTCAACGTTCAAGTTCAACAACAATGTCGTGGGCGGACGGATTCCAAGAGAATTCATCCCTGCGGTTGAAGAAGGTTTCCGCGAACAGTGCGTGAAGGGTCCTCTGATTGGATTCCCGATCGTCGGTGTGGAAGTGGACTTGGATGACGGTTCTTACCATGACGTTGACTCAAGCTATATGGCGTTCAAGATTTGTGCGATGGCAGCTATGCGTGAGGTTTATCCTAAAGCGAAGCCCGTTGTTCTTGAGCCTATCATGAAGCTAGAGACGACCGTTCCGGAAGAGTACCAGGGTCCTGCGACTGGCCAAATCAACCAGCGTCGCGGTGTGATCACGGGCACAACCTCTTTCGAAGGTAGCGTTGTGATTGAAGCGGAAGTCCCGCTCACAGAAATGTTTGGATACTCGACGGATCTTCGTTCTGCCACAAAAGGTAAGGGCGAGTTCACGATGGAATTTGCGAAGTACTCACAAGCTCCTCGAAATATCCAAGACGATTTGGTGAAGAAGTACCAGGCGAAGAGAGCTGCGGAACAAAAATAACGTTTTGCACGAGCTTCGGATTGAAGTTTTGAGCAAAAAGCCAACCTAACGGTTGGCTTTTTCCTTAGTCGGCGGCTTCAAACCTGAGGACTGTTTATAGAGGCTCGTTGACCCTTCCTGCAAAAGCGCCAAACCGCCAGACCCGATCTCGGCCAAAAAGCCGGCCCCGATCACCATGCAAAAGCCGCAAATATAAACGAAGATTTTGATCGCTTTGTTCATCCGTCTACGTCCTACAGTGTCACATTCTACTGTGATTCCAGCTGAATGACGTTTATTTTGTTGGATTTTCTCAGATTGAGACGTGATAATGACCCTTTTTAGGAATAAAAATGACCTACCATTTGTCCTGTTCCAATTTTAGATTTAGCATTCCCAATATAGCACCATGACAAGTCTTATCTTGCTGATTTTTCTTGTGATTTCTTTGGCCTTTTTGTCTTCCTTGATGGAGGCCGTGATCCTTTCAGTAACCTCGTCTTTTGTGGCCGTGGCCGTTGAAAACAAAAAGCCCTATGGACTTCTTCTCGAGCGACATCTGGAAAAAATTGATCGTCCGCTTTCTGCAGTTTTGACCTTCAATACCATCACGAATGTGGTGGGCTCATCACTGATCGCATACCAGGTTCAAGAGCTCTATGGGGAAACCGTGCTCACCCTATTCTCCGGCCTGCTGGGCTTTTGCATTTTGATTTTCTGCGAAGTCATCCCGAAGTCTTTGGGCTCAACTCATTGGAAGCGACTGGCGTCGGTAAGCGCTTATACCATTCAAGCTATGATTTTCACCGTCTACCCCGCTGTCTGGTTGATCGAGAATCTGACGAAGAAGTTAAGCAAGGAAAGCGAAACGCCCGAGATGACCCGGGACGAGCTGATCATGACGGCGCGAATTGGGGCTGAAGAAGGGATTCTCAAAACCAAAGAGTCCAACATCATTAAGAATCTTCTCATGCTCGATAAAATCTACGTATCCGATGTCATGACTCCGCGAACGGTTCTTTTTGCCATCGAAGACATCGAAACTGTTGATGACGTCGTGGAAAAGTACAAGCCAATTCGCTTCTCGAGAATCCCCGTTTACCGGGAGAGCCTAGACAACATCATCGGAATGACGTCTCGCTACCGCATTCTTGAAGCCCTTTCTCATGATCAGCATGATAAAAAAATTGGTGATCTTCTGTCGCCCATCGCAACCGTTTCCGAACGCATGCATGTGTCTCAACTTCTCGATTATTTTATTAAAGAAAAGGAGCATCTGGCTTTGGCTCTTGATGAGTATGGGGTCGTCACAGGACTCGTGACCTTGGAAGATGCGATCGAGACTTTGTTGGGCGTGGAAATCGTTGACGAATACGACAACGTTGAAGATATGCGAAAGTATGCATTGGAACAATGGCAAATTCGAAAACAAAAACTCAGAAGAAGCTAAAGCCCAAACTGCAGATTCTCTATACGACTTGGCCTGATCGGGAAACGGCGCTGAAGGCCGGTACTCAGCTTATTCAGGAGGGTCTTGCGGGCTGTGTGAATCTTCTGCCTCAGATGACCTCGGTTTATCCTTGGGAAGGAAAACTCGAAACAGCCGACGAGGTTGTCCTTCTTGTGAAGACAGACTCGCGCCGACTGAAGCCTTGTCGCGAACGATTACGGCAGCTTCATCCTTACCAAGCCCCCTGCTTGATGGCGTGGGACGTGAGTTCGTGTAACCCCGACTACGCCCAGTGGTTGCTGGGGTCAAAATGAGACTTTGAAGGCCGATAACAAAACCCAATGTTAGCAGAGCTAACACTAAGAAAATCCGTGCCATTTCCCAATCTCGCAATTTGGGCTCATGACCCATCTCGACTCCTCACAGAACCACTGGTTCCCCACTCTGATTTTGTGCATACTGAGGGCCAAATTCGAAGGAGCCAAAATGACCCTCGTTTCTCCAGGGCCACTTGACCGCAAAAGCTTGAGCCAAGCCATTTTCAAAACCTGTTACCTTCAGGGGCGTTTCAAACTTCGCTCGGGCCAAGTTTCTTCGGAGTACTTCGACAAGTACCGCTTCGAAGCCCAGCCTCACCTTTTGCGCGCGATCGCCGCCCATATGAAGGCTCTCATCCCTCAAGGCACCAAAGTTCTGGCAGGGCTTGAGATGGGGGGAATTCCCATTGCGACGGCTCTTTCTCTTGAAACAGGACTTCCCCTTGTTTTCGTTCGCAAGAAAGCGAAAGACTATGGCACCGAGAAGTTTGCAGAGGGCTTAGAAATCCAAGGCAAACGAGTTCTGGTCATCGAGGATGTGGTGACAACGGGTGGCCAGATTCTGCTCAGCACAGAGGATCTTCGAAAAAATGGAGCGGTCATTTCGGACGCCCTGTGCGTGATCCTTCGAGGCGAGGACCTTTCCGCGTTTGAAAAAAGCCGACTTCGACTGCATCCACTCTTTACTATGCAAGAGCTGAAAACCGCGGGCACCACTTAGCCCTAAGACGTGGGCTTTTTGGAACCGCGAAACTAAAGTCGACTAATCCTTGTAGGTTTTCGATTTTCGGTAGGCAAAATAAAGAAGAGATGAAAACGACACGAACAGCGCCAGGCCAAGCCCGGTGTAGTGCCACTCGCTTTCCTGTTCCGCGGCGTTGATGCCGAAATAGAGAATAATAAACTTCATCAGGACGGCAGCCTGAAACAGCGTCCAAAGGAAAGAGGCGACTTCATTCTTCTCTTTCCTTTTCCCTCGCGGACGGCTGTCCTGGGTTTTGAAGCCCCAGTACTGATTTCGATGAAAGTCTTCCGCGACACTTTGCCAAGCGGTCTTAAGGTGACGGTGATTTTGAAGTAAAAATTGAGTGGCCAACCTGCGACCCGCCTCTGTGCTCAGCCGAGGCAAGTCTTCGGGTTCGAAGTATCCGCTGCGAACGGCTGTCAAGGTTTCGAGGTGTCCTTCGGCAATCTGTTCAAGCTCAAGTCGGTCAGTTGGATCAAGCGTAGGCCCATAACTTTCAAGAAACGAATCTAAAAATCCTTGGCGCGCGGAATCCATACTCAGGGCCACTCCTGGTTGCGACTTTACGACGATCCCATCCGATCGGCAATGTTGGAAACCCTTATAAAACCTGGGAAAGTCTTTTAACAGTAAAGAATTTCTTTGCCATCCCCCTGCTTGTTTGCAAGGCTCACGGTTATGAAACACCTTCGAATTCTTCTCTTGGCGGCCATCACATTCACGATTCTCTCAAGCCCCCGACAGGGCTTGGCTTCTGCGGATCAAAAAGATTTGGCCGCGCTCTGCCCTCGCCGCCTGGAAAGTTTTGGTAACCTTCAAGTCCAACAGACCCTCAGCCAAGATCAAACAGTTTGCTATTTGGGATTTCACCCTCGAGACGCTTATCTGACCTTGATCTACCGCGACTACCTGCTGACAAGTGATGGCTCACTTCTCGTCTTCAACTCTCTTTCCCCCGATGAAGGCCCCACAAGCCACGGGGCTCGAGAATTCTTTTTGTACCAGGATTCTTTCCGGGGCTACTCGTGGACTCTTTCGGGTGACACCTTGGAAGTGAAGGGCTGGGGCGGAAGAACTCTGAAGTTCTCGACCCAGGACGCCCAGATGATCGAAGTCGAAGGGGCTCGGATCAAGGTCGATCCAGAAGTTCATCCTCGTAACCAGGGTGGCTTCGAAATTCTGAGCTCGAATTTCTTCTTCGTAGACGCCGGCTTCAAGTTGGGAGGCGCCCCTTCTATCGACCGAAAACGTTCCGCGACCCTTCAAAACTCTAAGGGCGACAAGTGTCAGCTTCCGAATTCTCAAGTCTTTGATGTGGTAAATGAGGTCACAAGTCTCAAACCCCAGGGGGAGCTTGAAAAAGCTGCGCAAAAGCGCTGCGTCTCATTTCGGGTCCAAAATTAGAGACCGTCTTCAAAAGAGTTCGGCTCGGACCCCGATCAAGAGGGTTCGAAGCTTAAGAGCGCTTCTTTCAATTTCCAATTTTTATTTTTCGGCAACGACGTAGGCGATCCAGCTCAAGCAAGCCTCGCCTTGTTCAGTTCGAGTAAATTTTCCGTCACCTTCACCATTTCGATTTGTGCCTTCCCAGTAGACGTGAGTCTTTGAAAAACCCACCTCTTCAAGAATTTCACGCAGCTCGGGAATGGTCCACATGCGCCAGTCGTAGGTAAAAACATTTTCGATCTTTTTTCGTCCCGCCGGCTTGAAGTGAATATGAAAGACTGCCTCATTCGTCACGGGATCAAAATTTTCCTGATCCCAATAGTACGTGAAGCCCTTCAGCTTCTGATGATCCTCAATGGCGTCAGTACACTGAGTTCCCCCAAAAACATCCATCACGAAAAGTCCGTTCTTCTTCAGGCTTCTCAAGACGTTTTCGAAGTAGATCTTTAGGCGCTGGCGCTGTTTAAACACAAAATAGGAAAAGTTGAGAGCGACGACAATGTCCGCTTCTGGAAGTTTTGACGTCAGCACATTCGACTCAGAGATCTGCAATCGCTTCTGCGTCAGCGCGGGAAGCCTTTCCAGATAGTGCCGACGGCCGTATTCAAGAGGCTCTGGATCGTAATCCACCGCCCACGCCTTGTGCTGGGGGCGATTTTTCACCCACTCATAGCTCAAGCGGAAGGTGCCACAAAAATCTTCTCGAAGAACTTCCGGGGAACGTCCTCGCAGTTGACGATAAGCTGCTTTCAAAAAGTCGACATCGGTCTCGGGAGATTGAACTGCAAGAGTGTACAGCTGATATTTATCGATCTGCACTTTCGGATTCTTTTTGGAAACTCGACGGCGAACCTTTGACCTTTGTTGTCCTGACCTGCGGGTCATTAGGGGACCTCAGCCAGAATCTCGCGCACCTCTCGTTCAAGATCTTTTTTTTGAGGCACTGACGCATCCTCAAGACTGTGGTGAAGCCCGATCCCTGGAAGATTCTTACCCGCCAACACGCGAGGCTTTGCTAACAGATCGTAAAAGAGCTCCTGTACACAACGATAGGCCAAATGCTCGCCAAAATTCGTCAGGTCCGTGTCTTCATTGACGAAAAGAACTCGCTTCGTTTTTTGAATCGAACTTCGAAGGGTCGACCAATCGTAAGGAAAAATTGTGCGAAGATCGATCACTTCAATTGAAATTCCTTCAGAACGAAGTTGATCCGCAACCTCTTGGCAAACCAGCAAGTGGCGCCCGTAACTGACAAGCGTGATATCCGTGCCAGTTCGGGTGACTTGTGCTTTCCCGATCTCAACATAGTACTCTTGAAGATCGGGCCACTGGGGCTTCCAGTTCGAACGATCTCCAATCGGCGCATCGATTCGGGCCTTGAGCTCTTTCTCGTCCTGAGGCTCACCCGGAATTAGATCCTCACCTTTAACTCGCATCAAGGCTTTCGGTTTCAGGTAGAGCACAGGGTTGGGATCCCGAATCGCAGAAAGCAGAAGTCCATAGGCATCCAAAGGATTCGACGGCATCACAACTTTCCAACCCGTCAATCTTGAAGCCCAAGCATCAAAAGAGTGCGAATGATAAACGCTTCCGCGAATGCCGGCTCCGACCGGAGTCATCACCGTCATGGGAAGAGAGTAGTTTCCATTGGTGACCCAATGGGTGTTCCCCGCGATTTTCAAAAGATCGATGGTATTGAAAATATAATCACAGAATTGAATCTCGGCCACGCAACGATCACCCGCCATCGCAATTCCCATGGCGATTCCAATGATTCCGCGCTCATCCAGCGGAGAATTCCAAGCGGTCTTCAGGCCTTGAGTCGCCGTGAAAACTCCACCAAGTGGGGCCCCTACGTCTTGACCGAAAATATCTTTAACTCCCAAACGAGTCTCACCGACATGAAGAGCCATGCGGATGGCTTGAGCCATATTTGCCATTAGAACTTCCTCCAGTCCGCATTCTCATTTTCGACAAAGACATGATCCCAGACAGAATCGGCCGTCGGCTGAGGTTCAAGTCTGACCGTTTCTTGAGCGCGCCGTCCCTCTTCTTCATATTGCGCCCACAGCTCTTGCGCCTCGGAAGTTTTCAAAAGACCGGCTTTCAACAGGCGCTCTTCGTAGTCACGGACAGGATCTTGTTCATTTGAAACAAGATTCGCACCGCTAGCTGAAGAGTGGCCATAAAGCCGCGACACCATCGCTTCAATAAAAGCAGGCTGCCCGGCTTTACGAATGTACTCGATCTCTTCCTTCAGCGCGAGATAGGACTCAACCGGATCATTTCCGTTGATGGTCCTTGCGCGAATTCCAAAGGCTTTCGGCCGCTCTGAAATTTGGGATTCCCCATGCTGACCTTCGAAGGCCGTTGAAATTCCCCAGCGATTATTCTGGACCGTAATCAGAACAGGAAGCTCCTGCCCTTTTCGCGAAGACCAAACCAAACAGGAAGCAAAATCCCCTTCGGCCGTTCCCGCGTCCCCGCCTGTTACAATCGAAATCGCCCCTTTTCCAGCACGCTTTTGCGCATGGGCCGTACCGCACGCGATGGGATACTGAACTTCAATCGGAGAGGTGACAGGAGCCACATTCCACTGCGGAAAGCAGTAGTGATTCGAAAAATTACGTCCACCTGTTGATGTGTCGGTCGCGCGATTCATCATCAAGCGAATCGAGTCGATCATAGGCATGCCCATTGCGATCAGGGTGGGCGTCCCTCGATAATGCAAATGAACGAAATCGTAAGCCAGGCCCTGACCTTTGCGAACATGAAGACCCAGCGGAACTCCCCAAGCCTCTTCCCCCGGCGCGCCGATCCAGAAATAGGATTCACCAGCACGGTAAATCTTGATCAGACGTTCTTCGAGAACGCGGGACTTCACCATCAAGTTATGCATCTTGAGCAAAAGCTCTTTCGGAAGCCCTCCGAAATGATCTGAGCTAGTACGGGCCTTGGGCGCTTTTTTCGAGGCAGACGTTTTCGCAGACTTTTTTGTGGTCATGATCAGAATTTCTACCTACAGACACCCTTAAAGGCAAAATACGGAACACCTAACGCGATGTTCCGTTTCGCAGGTAGAGGCCCCGCGGAACCTCTCCGATCATTCCAACTTTTTAGCCCCTCAGAGGGGTTCTAGAGCTCAAGGGGAAAGCTAAGCGAAAAGGTGTAGCCATCAAGATCAAAGTCGACATCGGTGGCCGCGGTCCCAACAGTTCCAAGAGACTGAATGTCTGTCTGATCAAAACTCAGATCTTGGTACTCGACGTTCAGGCTCATGCTCGCAAGTTTAATACCCGCACCGACACGCCAACCTTCCGGCTCTTCAAAGCGCGCGTTCAGGCCCCCGTTTCCTGTTTCAGGATCAAACTCACCGGCGAGAACGTAGGTTCCCCAGACCCGCAAACCCAGAAGAGTGGGCATTTGCAGACCTACAACAGGTCCAATGTTGTAGCTGTCCCCTTCTGCATCTCCATAGGCCGAGTCCGAAAGCTCAAGACGTGAGTAGCGACCATCAAGACCTAAGAAGAAGGATTCGCCGACGTGCCCCCCCAAACGAAGACCCGCCCCAATTCCGTTGGCATCTGCAGACTGATCGCCGCCGAAGTTGGCTGTGTTTGTGGCTTCAATAGATGATTCTTCACGCGTGTAGGTCAACATGGGCTCAAGAAAGAGACCGCGCTCCACCGGACGGTTCGCAGTTGTGTCCGTGGTTTCGGTGACCGTTGTTTCTGTTTCTGTATAAGCTCCATCTTGAGCCAAGACAGGACCCGCCCCCAATAGCAGTAGTGATACGAATAAGATTTTTGTTTTCACGACGATCTCCTCTTTTGAAAGTTGTTGTTAATCACGAAACAAACCTAGATTGACCTCGACAGCTATCGCGTTCCCGCCTCTTGCGGTTGGGGGCTGCGATCGATTCGCCCCACTCCCGAATTACCAAAGGGTGTATCGACAGACCGACGCGCTCCTTGCTTAGGTTCACAGACTTTTTTTCCATCCTTGATCCGGCACTCCTGCTCGTCTTCCCGATTCTGAGCTTCTGACTGAGACTGGGGGTCTCGTTCCCCGCCCCCGCGCGCCCACTGTATCTGGAGAATCGAAAAAACGACCAAACCAAAAAGGATCAGCCCAATTAATGTAGACTTCATTTGGCCCCCTTCCGAGCACAGACTCAGGAGCGCTCGGCTGTCATTCGCATCACGACCCCACTGCGGGGATCTTTTACATAGTCGGCGGAAGATCCTGTTTGGGACTCTTTTTCTGGAGTTCTTCAGATTGATTCGGCTCATCACTTTGATAAATCAGAGAGTTCAGCTTGTGTCGGACCTCTTCCTAAGAGTGTCCATACTTCTGCTGAACGCTGCCGTAGAATTTATTCAGATCGCCCCGAGCATAATCAATTTCATCATTCGTCAGATTACCCCAAACTCCTTGAAGTTTACCTTTCAGCTCACTCCACTTGCCCTTGATAATATTTTCGTTGAGCATTCGTTCTGCCATTATTGCCTCCTCGGGTTTTGAGAAAATTTATGAGAATCTCTTCGTCTGACAGCACGAATTGTCTATGATGAAGAGTCCTCACACCACCGTGTGCATAGAGCTTGCCATAACGAGATCCATCTATTCAGAAACGAATCCTGAAAGTGAACGAAGCATGAGAGTTATCAGGGGATATTTAGGACATTTCTCGAACATCTTTGAAATGTAAGAAGACTTCTAGAGAAAGCTTCAAATGAGAAAAGGGCCAAAGGCCCTTTTCTTTATTCAACCCGAACTGTTTTGATCCACTACGGTAAGCTCGAAGCGCCCTCGGCAAGATCCGCCAAAACAGCTACAGCCTCATTGACCTCAGGACGCGCCAAATACTCTTTCAAACGCTCTTCTTTGTTGTATCGAGCTTGGCGCTGCTTCTTTTCTTTCTCGGTTTTTTCTTTATTGTCTTTCAGAATGTCGGCCACCTTGATGATCTTGCCTCGCTCTTCGGCTTTTTTGGCTTCATCAAGCTGCTTTTTAAACTCAGGATCTGCTGCCACACGCTTCTGAGACTTTTCGCGCAGACGCTTGATCAAATCTTGGGTCACTTCTTTCCAAGCCCCGTCACCCTCTTTGACATAGGCTTCTTTCGAAAGGAAGGCCGGAAGTTTTACAGGTGGTAAAGAGTAATCAAGAGTCTTTTCTCCTAATTCATCCGCATAGAGGTTTGGTAGAACAATGTCCGCATCCACTCCACGGTGCTGCGTGCTGTTTCCGCCAGGAATATAGAACATTCCAATCGTAACTTTAACAGCGCCTAAATCGTAGGGAATTGGAACGACCGTCTGAATGCTGCCTTTCCCGAAGGTATGATCAGCTCCGACAACAACGGCTCGCTTGTAGTCTTGAAGAGCTCCCGAGACGATCTCAGAGGCACTTGCCGACACTCGTGACGTCAGAACAACCAGCGGACCTGCCCAGTCGACTGAGCTATCAGAATCCGAGTAAACCTGTTCTTCGCGACCATCCGAGCGTCCTGCTTGTTTCACGACACTTCCGGTCTTGAAGAAAAGGCCCGCAATCTTCACGGCATCCTCTAAACTTCCTCCACCGTTCTGAGAAAAATCGAGTACCAATCCTTCCATTTTCTTTTCACGAGCTTCCTTCACAAGTTTTCGAACATCAGATGCACACGAGCGGCCACCTCGTTTTCCATCTGCGTAGAAGGACGGAAGATTGATCACACCGAACTTCTTCTTCTTACCATTCATGTTCTTTTCAATCGGAATTAACTGCGCGGCTTCATCCTCAAGATTGACCTTGTCTCGAACAAGGGTCACTTCAAACTTCTTTCGCCCTTCTCCTTCGGCACGAAGAATGTTCAATCGAACCTTCGTTCCCTTCTTACCTCGAATCTTCTTCACCACATCCTTAAGTTCCATGTCGATCACGTTCTCCATGGCTCCCGTCTCTTGGCCAACAGCCATGATCTTGTCTTGGATGTTGATCAGTCCCGATCGAGCGGCGGCTCCCCCTGGAACCAGGGCCTCGATAACGGTGAAGCCCTCTTGCTGAGAAAGTGTCGCGCCAATTCCTTCTAGGGACAGGCTCATGTTGATATTGAACTCTTCAAAAAAGTCTCGAGACAAGAAACTCGAGTGAGGATCTAAAGATCGCGCAAAGCTATCCAGATACTGAACTAAAAGATCCTCTTGAGTCGTTTCATTAATCCGCTTGATGGCGCGCTCGTAGTTCTTCAGCACGTTCTTCTTGGCTTCGTCCATTTTCATGTCAGTCGAGACATAATTTCCGACTTGGAAGTGAATGTAGTTACGGAAAAACTCTTCAGCCTCTTTATCTGTTTTGTAGAATTCACGCTTATCAGGATCAAAGGTGAATTGGGCTTTTTCGTCTAATTTATAATCCTTGTTTAAAAACTTTTTCGCGAACTCAGCCCGCACTGTTACTTTATCCAAGTAAATCGTTTCAACTTCCTTCAGAAAATCACACTTGCGATTCTTGATCTTATCGAAGGCACCCGCCATTGTTTTTTTGATCTTATCAACATCAGCTTGAGTGAAATAGATTTTTGAAGGATCCATGCGCTTGATGTACTGCTCAATCAATCGAGTTTCCATCTCGGCGGGGCGTGATTGGTATTTAATGTGATTGCCCAAAAACATCTGCTCAATGGAGTAAACAAACTGACACTGAAGTTGAATCTGGCTGGAGCTCGAAGCTTGAGCCCACACCAAACTCTGAAGGCTGAGGAGTGTCACAACGATTGCATGAGTGAAACGCATAGATGAGAATCCTTTCCATCTTGAATTCCACTCTATTTTGGCAGTCGATTGAATCTCTGTCTATGAATCTTCAAGAACTTCCACGCCTAGACAAAAGACCGAGAAATCCTTGGAACCTGAAGGGGTCGCTCTGCCATTTCGTTGTTTAGAAGACGGGATTAAAAACGAACAAAGTTGCTGGAATTAAACCTGAGCCGGAGTTCGCTCAAAAAGACTCAGCTGAGCAAAATGTTGCGCGCTTTCAGAACTCAACCCCGTGCTCGAAATCTCATGCTTCACAAAATTTCCGCCATGGGTCTCGATCATGAAGAACGACATTTCCGGGTAATCAAGCTTCAGACGTGTGAGCTCCTCGACGATCATCTGGATATTTTTGGGGTCATCTTCGCTCATGCCAAAACGATGGTGTGGATTGTAGCCGTACTTCTGAATCGCACTCTCAACGCTCGCCCGTATCGCCTTTTGCTTAAGAACAGCTGTCGAGTCCGTTAGCTCTTGATCTCCAAGGGACTCGCGAGTCGGCACGTGACTGACCGGAAAGATATTCAGGTAATTGGGCTCAAGCGGAAGAACTTTACGTTGAACAAAAGCCTTGATCCCCATGCGAATCGTCTCGGGCGCATGACCGCGAGCCGTAATTAAGGACATCGGGCGCTGGTTGAAGGTCGCGTGGTAGAAACACTCCCAAGAAGGCCCCTTCCACTGAAGATCCGGAAGCTCAAGAACTTGCTCGACATCTTCAACAAAGATCTGCTTCTTGCGACCCAGGCGCATCAATTCGTCAGCTGTGTGGTCCCGGAAGTAACGGAACGATCCCGTCTTATCATCAAAACGAATCTCGTAATCTCGATAGATTCCCGAGCGTCCGATCTGGGCGTGGTTCAAAGCCCAATCCCCACTGGAGAGGAAGACCTCGGATCCAGTTTCGCGATGAAAGATCACCAAGGGAGTAGATAAATACGCGATATTGTCGTCAAAATCGAAAAAGTAGAAGCTACGTCCACCAAGGTGATAATTTCGATCTTTTTCGGGAACTCGATGGATACCTAACTCAAGTTGCCCTTTAAGTGACGAGTCTGACGACATGGCCCGGCATCCTACCATAGCCCTGCGGCCCTGGGAAACGTTTGTAAATTTTACCGCTTACGAAGCTTCACGGACGATGTAGACGAGGCAGATGACTTCGGAGCCGCGCCTTGGCGCAAATTCGAGGCCTTCGCCACCTCTTTCACCAACGAGGCCTTCTTGGCTGGCGCCGCCCTGGGAGGTACCGCCTTCACCGCCGCAGCTTTCGGGGTTGGGGCCTTAGGGGCTGAAGCCTTTTTCGACTTCTTTCCGGATTTTCCCATTTTGGGCTCGAGAGCTTCCACAGCCTTTTGAAGCGTGAAGCTTTCAGCCGTTTCACCCTCAGGCAAAGAGGCATTCACTTTCCCGCACTTCACATAAAGTCCATAGGGCCCATTGAAGAGCTGAATGGCATCGCCCGTTTCCGGATGAGATCCATACTCCTTCAGCGCCGTTCGTCCCCCACGACCCTTCTTCGGAGTCGACAGCAAAGCCATCGCTTGATCATAGGTCATTTCAAAAAGACTCTGACCCTTTGGAATCGAACGGTAATCCTTCTCATGAACGACATAAGGTCCAAAGCGACCAATGCCCACCTTGATATCTTTTCCGCTGGTGGGGTGCTGACCCAAAGTTTTTGGCAACTCAAGAATTTGCAGGGCCTTTTTTAAGTCGACCGCCGAAGGCTCAAGACCTTGCGGAAGACTGACTCGCTTTGGCTCTTCATCATTTTCACCCAGCTGAACATAAGGGCCGTAGCGACCCGAAAGCACATAAATACTTTTTCCAGTTTCCGGGTCCTGGCCCAAACTGTCCTGACCATTTATTTTTTGGTCAACAAGCTTTTCAACGGTCTCCAGAGTCAGATCCGCCGGAGCCTCTGAATCGGGAATCGAAGCATTGATGCTGTCTTGCCCTCGCTTCGTCGTCAGATAGGCACCATATTTTCCAACGTGAAAAGTCACTCCCGGCAAACCTTCCAACTGAATCGTTCGCGCATCTTCGGGGTCAATGGACTTTTCCTGCTTTTCGACCGTGGACTTCAAACCCTTCGGCCCATGATAGAGCTGCTTCAAGAAGCGAACCCAATCCAAATCTCCATCAGCAATCGTATCCAAAGACTCTTCCATCCCGGATGTAAAACCCACATCGACATACTCAGGCAAATACTGACTGAGAAGTCGAGACACCACCATGGCCGTGAAAGTTGGAATCAAGGCCGTTCCCTGCTTGCGAACGTAACCCCGGTCCACAATCGTGCTCATGATCGAAGCGTAAGTCGACGGGCGGCCAATGCCCTCTTTTTCCATTTTGCTGATCAGACTCGCTTCCGTGTAGCGCGCCGGCGGTTTCGTTTCATGATCTGTGACTTCTAAGTTCTTCCGAGCGGTCGCATCGCCTTTTTTCAAAGGTGGCAACTTCACTTCTCGCTCGGCCAATTCTGCATCAGGATCATCTTGCCCCTCAACGTAGGCTCGCAGATAACCCGGGAACTCGATCGTCATTCCACTTGCCGAAAAAAGTGTCTCGCCAGCTCGAATGCGAGCCGACACTTGCAACTGTCGAGCATCGACCATTTGTGAAGCGACTGTTCGCATCCAAATCATTTCATAAAGTTTGTACTGAGTTCCGCTCAGTCCGGTTTCTTGAGGATGCACAAAGGTCGAGCCCGCAGGGCGAATCGCTTCGTGAGCTTCTTGCGCCCCCTTAGCTTTTTTGCCCTCGTAAAACCGAGGCGACTGCGGCAAATACTCAGCTCCATACTCCCGCGAGATCCACTTTCGGGCCGCTTCGAGCGCTTCCTTCGACAAAGCTGTCGAGTCAGTTCGCATATAGGTGATGAATCCCTGCTCGTAAAGCTTCTGCGCCACTTGCATGGTTTCGCGAGAGCTCAGACCCATCTTGCGACTGGCTTCCTGCTGAAGAGTCGAGGTGATAAAAGGCGGCGAGGGTCGACGAGAAACGGGTTTTTCCTCGACCTCATCCACCACAAAATTTTGAGACTGAAGTTGCTTCAGAAGCCCTTCGGCTTTGGCGTGATCAAGAAGCAGGACATCTTTTGCAGAAAGAAGGGCTCCCGTATCAGGGCTAAAATCTTTGCCGGTCGCCACGCGCTGCCCTTTAACAGAATGCAAGCGAGCCTCGAAGCTCACGCGATCTTTTTCCAAAAATGCAGTCAGGCCCGAGTAAGCCGATTTCTTAAACTTTAAACGTTCAACTTCTTTTTCTGCGATCAAACGAACCGCAACAGATTGCACTCGTCCCGCCGACAGACCGTAAGCTACTTTCTTCCACAGCAGCGGAGAAATGGTATAACCCACCAAACGATCAAGAATTCGACGAGCCTCTTGGGCCTTCACTAGATTAAAATTGATGTCGCGGGTGTCTTTCAAAGAATTTTGCAGGGCCTCTTTGGTGACTTCATTGAAGACCATGCGCTTAATCGGAACTCGAGGCTTTAAGACCTCCAGCAGATGCCAGCTGATGCTTTCTCCTTCGCGATCCAAGTCCGTCGCCAGGTAAAGCTCTTGAGCGCCTTCAAGTTTATCTTTCAGATTCTTGACGACCTTCTGCTTGTCCTTCGGGATCATGTACAGCGGCTCAAAATCCTTCTCGACGTTCACGCCCAGCTGGGCCCATTTCTCTTTTTTTACTTTTTCAGGAATGTCTTTCGCGGATTGGGGAAGATCCCGGATATGTCCCATGCAGGACTCAATGACGAAATCTTTCCCAAGAAGAGTCCGTATCTTCTTAGCCTTTGTTGGCGACTCGACCACGACGAGTTTGTATCCGGATTTTGAAGAAGAACCTGCTGCCACACCAACCTCAATTGCAAACTAATATATAGACAAAATGAGTTTGGGGCTACCCTTAAGGCAAGAGTCTTTTTTGACTTTGCGCGACGATCGTCCGTGAACTAGACTGAAGATCTATGAAAAAGATCACGGATCTGAAAGTTCGTCCGGAATTTGTGCTGACGGACATCGATGACACAATTACCGACGAAGGTCGGCTTCACGCCGACGCCTACCACGCGCTTTGGCGTCTGCACCAAGTGGGAATCAAAGTCATTCCCGTCACTGGGCGTCCAGCAGGTTGGTGTGAAATGATAGCGCGCTTCTGGCCCGTTGAAGGCGTCATCGGTGAAAACGGCGGGCTGTATTTTCGCTACCACAATCGCAAGATGAAGCGGAAATTTTTTGTTTCAGATTCTGAAATTCAATTGAATCGAAAAAAGTTAGATCAGATTCGCGATCAAATTCTGAAGGAAGTCCCAGGATCGGCGGTCGCAAGCGATCAGTTCTGCCGACTTCTTGATCTTGCGATTGATTTTTGCGAGGATGTTCCGCGTCTTCCCGAATCCGCCGTTCAAAAAATTGTCCGCATTTTTGAGCAACATGGGGCTCAAGCCAAGGTCAGTTCAATTCACGTCAATGGTTGGTTTGGATCCTACACAAAAGTCACGATGATCCAAGAGTTTCTAAAAACAGAATTTTCGCTTTCTGAGCAGGACATCAAATCGAAGTGTCTCTTCTCTGGGGACTCTCCAAACGACGAACCCATGTTCGCCCACTTCCCACTTTCCGTTGGCGTCGCGAACATCCTCAATTTTCAAAGCCAACTGCACTCGCTTCCCACCTATGTGACTCGCCAGCCGGGTGGGCAGGGCTTTTCAGAGCTCGTCGATCACTTGATTTCCCAAAAATAAAACCCCACAGTTTCGCTGTGGGGTTTCGTTCGATCAGGTTCTATAAAGAACTCTGATTTCATGCCCGGGAATTACTTCTTACGTTTCCCGGCTCGCTTATTTTTGCTTTTTTGCATCTTCTTCTTTTTGCTAAGACGCTTCTTGCGGTGACGGACACTCTTGTTGCGAACAGCCTTTGGCATTTGGGACTCCTTCGTTGTCTACTTCTTATTCTGTTGAACGTTCATTAAAGCTGCAAACGGATTATTGAAAGGTGTTGCGTTCGGACGGCCTTGCCCTCCGCGCCCGCCCTCTCGAGGACCTTGGGGCTTCCCGCCCGGTCGATCGCCACCACGCTGAGGACGCGAATCCCCGCCACCCTTTCCATCTCGGGCCTGACGATCTCCACCAGGACGCGATCCCTCGGGACGTGGCCCACGTTTTTCAGGACGAGAGCCATCAGGTCGCGGTCGATTCTCAGGACGCGGTCCACGAGCAGGTCGCGCATCCATCTGCGGAGCCGCTTCAAGTTTCATCGAAAGAGAGATCTGATTTCGAGCCGTGTCGACCTTCAGTACCTTCACGGTAACTTGCTGGCCAGGACTGACCACCTTTCGAGGATCATCGACGAACTTGTGAGAGATTTCCGAGATATGAACAAGTCCATCTTGATGAACCCCGATATCAACGAAGGCTCCAAAATTGGTGACGTTCGTAACAAGCCCAGGGCAAATCATACCCTCGGTCAGGTCTTTCACCTCAAAAATATCTTCACGAAACTTGAAAATCTTGAACGGATCACGCGGATCGCGGCCTGGCTTTTCAAGCTCTTTCACAATGTCATCGAACGTATATTCACCCACAAGGGTCGCCCACTTCGTTCGTTGATCCAGAAGCTTCTTCGCTCCTTCGCCGATCAGATCCGATAGGGCCACACCCATACCCTGAGCCATATCTCGCACAGCCTGATAACGTTCGGGGTGAATTCCCGTCGAGTCCAAAACAAACTTTCCGTTGGGAATTCGCAAGAACCCCGCCGCCTGTTCAAAAACTTTGGTCGAAAATTTCGGAACCTTCAAGAGCTCATCTCGCTCTTTGAAAAGGCCCTTTTCTTGACGGTACTGAACCAAGCTCTTGGCTGTAGCCGGACCGATTCCTGAAACGTGACTCAAAAGTGCCGCCGAGGCCGTATTCAAATCGACGCCCACATTATTCACGGCCGATTCAACAACCGCATCCAAGGATTTTTTCAAGTGAACCTGATTGACGTCATGTTGGTATTGCCCAACACCAATCGACTTAGGGTCAACTTTTACCAGCTCCGCCAAAGGATCCTGCAAGCGGCGAGCAATGGAGATCGCACCCTTCACTGTGACATCTAGGTCTGGAAACTCCTCTCGCGCCACTTCGCTTGCTGAGTAGACCGAAGCCCCTGATTCGTTCACCATGATGATAGGAATTTCAAGATTCAGTTCCTTCAAAACTTTACGCAAGAAGCTCTCGACCTGTCGGCCGTGAGTTCCGTTTCCAACCGCAATCGCCTCAATTGTGATTTGCTTTGTGACTTCCCCGAAAAGAGCTTTGGCTTTGGTTTCGGCATTGTCAGTCTCGGTGTACATGACCGTGTGAGAAATAAAACGGCCCGCCTTATCGATCAGCGCGAGCTTCGAGCCTGTGCGAATACCAGGGTCAACACCCAGAACGCACTTCGCGCCAAAGGGTGATGACAATAAAACTTTCTTAACGTTTTCAGCAAAAACAAGAATCGCGTCGGAATCCGACTTCTCCTTGAGAGTGCGATGCACTTCATTCACGACAGATGGAACGACGTAGACCGAAAGAGCATTCTTCGCGACCGCCGACAAAAAAGCCCCGATCGGATTATCAGGAGTTGTCGTTGCAAAACGAATGAAGGACTTCAGCAGAAATTCTTCATCACCCTGGATTTCAAGAGAAAGCTCTTCCTCTTGCCAGCCCCGTCGCATTGCTAGATAACGATGAGTACTCTTCGTTTCGAAAAGCGACTTCACAGGTTCTTCAAACTCTTTGTACATTTCATACTTGGAGTTCGGCTTGTAGCCCTTCGCGGCCTTCGCGATGATCTTGCCTTTCTCCATGTAATTCTTCAAAACAAGTTCACGCAGAGTGGGCTCGTTGGCGACCTTCTCAACCAGAATGTCTTGAGCTCCTTTGATCGCTTCATCGTAGATGTTGATACCCTTCGCTGGGTTCAAGAACTCTTTCGCTTTTGTTTCGAAGGGCGTGGTATCGCTTAAGACCCCGTGACCAAGATCCCAAATCCACTGAGCCAAAGGCTCCAGACCAGCTTCGCGCGCCAAAGTGGCCTTGGTCTTTTTCTTCTTTTTGAAGGGACGATAAATTTCTTCAAGCTCACCCAGATCCCACGAGAGCTCAATTCGTCGCTTAATCTCATCGGTCAGGTTGTTTTGCTCCCCGATCTCTTTGATCAGAAAGGCTTTTCGTTTCACAACTTCGGTGTAGGTTTCATGGGCTTCCATCACTTGGCGAATTTGCACTTCATCCAGATTTCCCGTTTTCTCTTTTCGATAACGAGCGATGAAAGGCACCGTCGCGCCCTCACCGGCCAACTCCAGAACGGCAGCGGCAGACTTAAGTGAAACACCAGGAACGGCCCGAGACAGATAATTCTGAAGTTGAGCTTCCATAGATCCTCAGTTGTTAAAGAATATAGGGGAGTGTTTTTTCATTATTTGTGTCGGAACATGATCAGACCGTGTGTTGGATCGTAGGGAGAAACTCCGACGGTCACACGATCTCCGACAACGACTCGAATATTAAAACGGCGCATCTTTCCGCAAAGTTTCGCGGCGATTTCCACATTGTTATCCAAGAGGATCTTGTAAAGACCTCCTGCGAGTGCGTCCACAACTTTACCATCAACCTGTGCTAAATCTTCTTTTGCCATGCGCCCTTACTTTTATGGAGTTTTTGAGTGAAGTCTAGTCAAATTTACCCTCGGTAATTGCTGATTAGCATTCGCTTTCCGTCTTTAAAAAGAACTTCCAGTCGGTCATTTTCATTGGAGACAACCCATCCCCAACCCAAAACCTTATGAAGAATCGGAGCTCCTGCCTTAAAGGTGCTCTTCATGTCGTAAGGTGAGGCCTGAGCATCTCGATACTTGTTGTACATCTCGGCCCACTTAATCTGCTCGTCGGTCATCTTCTCGCGATCAATCTTAATTTTCTCAGTTGTTTCAGAAGCTTGCACGGGCTTTACGGCGACTTTCGGCGCCAACGACGCAGGTGGTTTTGCTATGACCTTCTGAGCTGGGGCAAGGGGCGCCTTCACCATCATCTTCGACGCAGGGGGTGAGATCTTCTCAAACGTAGGCTCGGGCTTTGCGGGAGCCTTCACAGGTGACTTCGCCTCCTTCTTCGTCTCTTTTTGGGGCTTCGAGGCTGCCATCACAGAGGGTTTAGCTGCTGGTGTCGCAACTTTTCCTTTAGTTTTTGCAACAGGCTTGGATTTGGCACTGGCTGACGCAGTCGCTTTTTTAGCAGTGGGCTTTTTTGCGCTTGCAGCTTTTTTAGCCATATCAGAAAACCTCCCTCGAGTTTTGTTTGGATTTATACTAAGAATAACTTGGCTGACAAAAACCAAATACAAATTTGACGCAAAGGGTAAAGATGCAACTACGTCAACTGCTCTCCTACGAAAAATTTGGACTCCGTCATATTCAGGGGTCCCTTGATTCTGAAGTCTTCAATGTTCTTCCCCCAGAACGCTGCGATTCTTCCAGCCTGGTTTTCGTTTCCAAACAGGAAATGGTTGAGTCCGCCGCAGCTCGCGGCGCCCGTACGTTCATCAGAACACCGGCCGTTCAAGGAGCTTTTCCCAATGAGGCCTGCATTTTCGAAGTTCCATCTGTCTCCTTAGGACTCGCTCTTGTTCTCCCTCATTTTGATCGAAAGGCCGAGCGCTTTTACAACTCTGAAACCGCAGTCGTTCACCCAACGGCCCGCATCGGAGATCAGGTCGTGCTAGGCCCCTTTGCGGTGATCGGTCCTCACGCCATCATCGGAAGTGGATGTCGCATCGGAGCCCATACGGTCGTAGAAAATAATTGTGTCGTTGGGTCGAAAACCACCCTTCACCCTCACGTTTATATCGGCGCGCAAACCGAAATCGGCGTCGAGTGCGAAATTCACAGCCACACCTCCGTTGGGCCCGACGGTTTCGGCTACGTGACCAATCCTACAGATGGTCGTCATCACAAGGTCCCGCAAATCGGCCGTGTGGTGATTGAAGATCGCGTCGAGATCGGTGCGAACTGCGCCATCGACCGCGCGACATTGACAGAAACTCGTATTAAAGCTGGAACCAAAATCGACAATCTCGTCCATATTGCACACAATTGCGAGATTGGCGAAAACGGACTACTGACGGCAGGCTTCATCATCGCGGGTTCCTCAAAAGTCGGCCGCCAGTTTGTGTGCGGGGGGCAGGTGGGTGTAAGTGACCACATCACGATCGGAGACAATGTTGCCCTTGCGGGACGCACAGGCGTCTTGCGTGATATCACCGAGCCCGGCCACTACGGCGGGATGCCGACCGTGAAAATCCAGCAGTACCTGAAGATCTCCCGGGCCCTTTTAGATCTTCCTGAAATCTGGAAGTGGTGGCGCCAAAACCAGAAATCCTAACTCTTACCCAATATGCGATTCTAAAAAACCCATTGGATCCCTCTCGAAATCAACGTAATTCTCGAGAGTCACAACAACCGAATAGGACTTTGGATACTTTTTTCGAAAAGCTTCAAGCCCCCTGTAGGATGGTCTTTCACGACTCTTCACTTCAATCGCCCACACGTAGCGTCCTCTCTTCAAAACGTAATCAACCTCGGCACTTCCCTCACGCCAGTAGTAAAGTTGACCATCAGTTCGCACCAGTTGGGCCCCCACAAGGAGCTCAAGAGCACGCCCTTTTTCCTCCCGGGTGTACTCATCCATCAAGGTCAGATAATAAAAACACGGGGCCAAGGGTAAGATTTTTGGCGACGACGATTTGGTCTTGATCGTAGCTGGTGAATACTTTTCAAGGGCCTTAATTAAGTAAGCACCCTCGTAAAGACGAATGTAGTTTTTAATGATCTCAACATTTCCTCTTTCCTGAAGTTGTCCCAAAAGTTTTGTATAAGAAATCTCTTGGGCCGGATATCCGATCAACATTTCGAAAGCTTGCCTGAAAAGCGAAGGACTCTTAACATTTTGGTATTGTAGGATGTCTTTTTCAATCACAGTCGAGACAATGGAATGCTTGACATAGGAAGCCCACTCTTGAGGATCTTTAAAGAGATAGGAACCTGGATATCCCCCTCTCATTAAGTATTCATCGAAGGACAGCTGGTAAGCCTTCTTCGATTCCAGATAGTTCCAATGATAGACCTGAGTCAGCTGGAACCGACCGGTTAAACTTTCAGTGAGGCCCTTCTGAATTTCAAGCGAGCTCGACCCCAGTAGGACACACCGAGCTTTTCGCTTTTGGGCTCTGTGCTCATCATAGAGCTTTTTAATGACTTCCGCCCAATTCTCGCACTTTTGAATTTCATCAATGAATAAGATCTTGTTTTCCCGCGCGGCCCGGCTCCATTGTTCAATCAGCCATCCCGCATCCGAATTAAAGACCTGATCAGCGCTTGCATAGAGAGAATCTTCCTTATAATGATCCTCAATCAGACGCAAAATCGAGGTTGTTTTCCCCACCTGACGCGGCCCCAACAGGACTTGTATCAATCCGCTATTCTGCTC
>JBKDHV010000098.1:0-25071 GCA_046336915.1 Bdellovibrionales bacterium | reverse complement strand
CACCGAGCTTGCTCTAAAAACCTCAAGCAACTGGCGTCATCGGGAAAAAGGCGGTCAAAATCTTGTAGATTCTTGGGGTATTCCAAATCACCTATATTCGACCTGAAGCCTCAACTCCAGTCAAGTGCATATGCATATTCAAAAAATTCGGACCTTGTTGCGTGTTCAATCGACGGGATACATGTACTATATGCATGTGGAGTTCCCTGATTTGGAAAAGTCCTGTTGGCAAAAGTCTAGCTCAGGCAATCTTGAGGTTCTTTTTCCTGAGGAAACAAACATCCTAATTCGGCTTTCAACGCTAGATGAAAAAGAAAGTAATCTGCTCGATGTCGTTCCGGTGCGTAGCCTTAAGGTTCAAAGTACTGAATCGAGTGACTTTCAAAAGCTAGAAACGCCAAGATCAACAAAACAAAATGCAAAAGTGACGGTGTTTTACTCTCAGTTGAAAAATGCTTCGGTGCTGGTTATAGAAAATCTTCGACTTCCCATGGCTTCAGAGTATCTGAAAACAGAATTTTTAAAGGCAAATCCTTGATTTGTGCCAAGTGTGATAGGCGTTTTTCGCAGGTCACACTTGGTAGTAACTTTTCCACATTCAAGTGCCTTTCTGGATGACAATGTTGCGTGTCAGGTCAGCCTTGACGAAGCTGAGAGTGGTCAAGTCCGATATCAGGGCTGTATTCTCTGATCTTATCCTAGCGTGCAAAGCACGGGACAAAGCCGTTGGTTCATTTTGAGTCGTATCGAAGTTTTGCAGTGTTTAAATTCCATTGACAGGTGTTTAAAGTTTCGCGGTCACCCTCCACCAAGCGATAAATGTCGGCGGCTCGTAAATTGCAGCCTTATGTCTTGAGTTAGGATGGGGGGCTTCTTATGATCCAACTTCTGAAATCAATGCTGGGTTTACTTGGAGTGATGTGTGTAGTTTCATGCTCTCAGCCTGGATCGATTGTGGCCACTCGTGATGTCAGCTCAATTCTCGATTCTCAAGAAGTCCTTCGGACAATTCAACCTGCCTTAGCCGTTCGAGGTATGGGCTGCGTAAGTTGTCATGCTCAAATTAACTCAAATGTTATTACTGACTTCGGCCTAGACGGAGATTCCAAGGGCCGCAACTACTTCTTCGGAAATTTCAACTCGGCAGGTAACATTCGTTGGAATAGTGGGTCTATATATGGAGACCATGCCGAGAGCTTTCGAACAATCAAGCTAGAAAACCAGAAAAGCATTATCGTACCAGCTGCAAAAACTCCTGATAATGTCGCCGTGAATAAATCCATCGCAAGTTACGTTCAAGGCCAACTTCCAACTTCGAAAGTTGTAGAGGCTTCACATGTTTATATTGGATCACCCGGTGCTGAGCGACTTAAGCAAATTTTTAATTGGACCCCCTCATCACAGTCAATTATCTATAGAAAAGATACGGCAAGTTCGGCAAACTTTTCGGGAATTGTATTGGCTCAAAATGGAAAGTATTTTGAGAACAAGGACGTAGTCACATGCGAAGGAGATGTGTTAATCAATGGAACTCTTCATCTAGAGAACTTATCGCTTCTAAGCCGAAATGGTTGCAGAATTTATGTCACTGAATCAGTCTTTATTTATGGTCCAATCAATTACCTTAACAAGGATCTTCCCGCTTACTCGCTCCAAAATCTGCAGATAGTGAGTGCTCGTTCCATTAACCTCGGACTTGGAAATGTCAAAAAGGCTGGAGTTAATTGTGATGGCCCCGAAGGATGGTACTCAAAGACTGTGCCGGACGAAACTTCTTCCTTGACGTACCGATATCAGCGGCTTTGGACCCTGCCTGGACACTTTACTCGCGAGAGTAAGACTCCCGAACAATTGGGTCAAGACGTGCTAGCTGACGCCAACAAAATAGATAAACAACTGTTGGATGCAACTTGCAGGACTGAAACTCGAAACGTCAGTTTTGAAAGACTTCTCTTGAATGCACCACAGGTTCAAAGCCGCTATCAGGGAGACTTTCGTGGAACAATCGTTGCCGAAATCGCTTTGATAAGTTTAGGGCAATTTAAATTTTACTTTGATCCTGTGTTCTTATCAGTCAATACGTTGCCACTTTTGGGACCAGATGAAATTTTGAGAGTCGACCAGTAGTCAACCAGTAGTCAAGCCTTACGGTAGACTATGGTCATGCAACGGGTCCTGCGTATTGGTCAAGGCCCACCCTAATCGTCTTGTTTCTAAAACTGCAGAGTAGCTGAGTCTACGGTCCCGGTCAGGGTGAAGCGTGGCGCTTGGCCTTCAATCGACTTCATGGGAACGGGAAAGGTCACGATGTAAGGAGTGCCGAAGCGCGTGTGGTCGGGGTAGAGGGCCTGAACTTCATTCGGAAGAAGTTTAATCTTTTTGACGGAGCCTTCGAAGCGGCGGCCTCCGGCGTCCAAAAAGATTTTCCACATCGTTTGATTTCGATCCAAATTGTCGTGTTTTCGATCGGGTGTGTACAAACTAATGAAGACTTGCGAGGCACGACTCATATCCTGATTCACTTTTTCCCGTTCGGTGTTGTAGGTGCCTTCGTCCCATTGGTAAAGCCGCGCTTTTTGTAGCAATTGGGATTCGAGAACTTGGCTGTTTAAAAGAGTTCCTCGAAGATGGAGAGTGTTGAGAAGACCCTGATACTTTTCGGTGCGCTTCGAGTAGGGTTCAATTCGAGCTTCGTATTCTTCTTGAGAGATCACGGCAACGCCAAAAGAATTTGTGCCTGTCGAGGCGCAGCCCAGGCCAGCCATTAGGAATAAGCCGATCAACAAAGAGCGAATCATTTTGGCTCCTTCATTCGGGCCTTCAGGTAGTCTTGAAGGTCGCGATACACAGTTAGGCGATGGGTATCATTGAACATTTCGTGCCGAGCCCCCTCACCATAAACAAGAGCTTTCGTGTCTTGAGTTCCCCAACGATCTTTCAAAGCTAAAGTGGTGGAGGTGTCGACAACAGGATCTTGCTCTGGGCACAAAAAAAGAGTGGGCAATTTAATTTCGGAGGCTCGTTCGAACACCTCTGTGAAGGCGCGAATGAAACCCAAATAGACTCCCGATGAAATTCGATTATGTCGAAGAGGATCTTTTTCAAACTCTCTCATGATATCGGGATCTCGCGTGAGCATGTCGTGCGTGATCTCATTCCCCAGCGTGAGCTTCGGGAGAAGTTTTTCTAGCCATTCAGCGCCGACTTTTTTATAGGCCGGAACGGGAAGAGCGACTCCGAACAAGGGGGCGCTCAGAATCTGAGCCGAGAACTCATCTTGAGAACGCTCAAGAAGAGCCAGGGTTTGAATCAAGGCCCCCATCGAGTGGGCGACCAAAAAAATAGGTTTGTGGTCATCCAAGCGTTTCAAAACACGATCGATAAATTGCAAATAATCCCGCACATAGTGGTGGAAGCTGTCGGCGTGCCCTCGCACACCTTCGGAGCGACCATGGCCTCGAAGATCCCATGCCCAAAATGAAATCTTCTGACCCTCGAAGGCTTGAACAAGGCGCGCGTAGCACTCCGAATGTTCCCCTTGCCCGTGAGTGATGATGACGTGGGCTCGGGTGTCTTTCGCTTCCCAACCCTGATAAAAAAGTCGAGTGGAATCAAAACTTCGGAACGAACCTTCAAATCGTTGATACATGTCCGTATTTTAGGACGAGAAAACACCGCGGAGCAAGATCGTATCGCGTCCGGTTGAGGAATTTATGTCACCCGCCTCCACCTGTTCCCCGAAAGGGTAATCTAGGTTGTAGTGAATCCCCCTTGATTCCTGCCGAAGAAGGGCGCACTCCACCGTGAGCTCGGCGACCAGCGCGATATTTCGAAGTTCAAGAATGTCGGGGTGCAGGCGGAAGTGCGAGTAGTAGTCTTTGACCTCTTGAAGAATGTTCTTCAGTCGTTGGTGAGCCCGTCGCAAACGCTTATTTGAACGAACGATGCCCACATAATTCCACATCAAGGCTCGAATCTCGTCCCACATATGATGAATGACGATCATTTCGTCGTCATCCGTATGGGTCGGGTGCTGCCATTCGGGCGGTGTCTCGGGCATCAAAGGGCTTAAGCCTGATTTGCGAAGCCGTTCCGCTACATTGTGAGCCATGGCCAAACACTCAAGCAAAGAATTCGAAGCTAAACGGTTCGCGCCGTGAAGGCCCGTACAAGCCGTTTCCCCAATGGCCCACAGGCCCGGAATGTCCGTTTGTCCTGCGATGTCCGTGACGACGCCGCCGCAAAGATAGTGGGCGGCAGGGACCACAGGAATTGGATCTTTGCGCATATCAATCCCGAAACTTAAACACTTTTGATGAATGACGGGAAAGCGAGTCTCGACAAAGCCTGCCGGCAATTTTGTCATGTCCAGAAAAACACAGGGAGCTCCGGTTTTTTTCATCTCGGCATCGATGGATCGTGCGACGATGTCTCGCGGAGCCAGCGACCCCATCGCGTGATACTTTTTCATGAAGGCGGCGCCTTGAGAATTGATCAGCTCGCCCCCTTCGCCACGCAGGGCTTCGGAAATCAGAAAATTGCGAGATTCGCGATGATACAAACAGGTGGGGTGAAACTGCATGAACTCAAGATTGGCAACTCGAGCGCCCGCACGATAGGCCATGGCGATGCCATCTCCCGTCGCCCCACTCCAGTTCGAGGTGTAGCGGTAGACTTTGCCGGCCCCGCCCGTCGCCAGAACCACTTCGCGGGCCACGTAGATATCGACCTCTTGAGTCTCACGGTTGAGGGCATAGACTCCGACGCAGCGAGGAGGATCCATGTCCCAGGGCTTTACCTGCTTATTCATAATCACATCGATCGTGAAGACATTTTCCTGAACGCGGATTCGAGGATTTTTGCGAACCTTTTCAAGCAGAACATTTTGCAGGTGGGCTCCGGTTTGGTCTTCGAAATGAAGAATGCGTCGTGCGCTATGGCCCCCTTCGCGAGTCAGATCTTCGATATCCAGCTGGGCTCCCCACTTCAAAAGATCCTGAATCCGATCAGGGGCTTGACGCACAATGTCCTCAACGGAGCTAAGATGACACAGTCCGGCGCCAGCGCGCAGGGTATCCTGAATATGGCTCTCGAAGGAGTCCGACTCGGACATGACGGCCGCGATTCCGCCCTGAGCCCATGAGGTGTTGGTGTGGAAGGCCTTTTCCTTAGAAAGTACGGTGACTTCGAAGTTTTCCGAGAGTTTCAGGGCCGTTGCCAGTCCAGCAAGGCCGGAACCCACCACAAGAATATCGCAGCGATAGAGTGCCATAAGGTCTGTGGGTGTACCTATTTTTAACCTCGTTGGCAAAGTCCTTTGTCTTGATTCTTAGGAGAGAATTCCTGACAATATTTCTATGAGTATTAAACCCTTGATTTTTCTGTTCTTTGCCTGGCTTCTCTGGGGCGGCTTTGTCACCCAGAGCGTTTTATCGGAAAAAGCCCGAAATCAGAATCAACTTGTTGAATCAAGACTGCAGGCCCAAGGCCAAACTCTTGAGTGGTTTTTTCAAGAGCGCACGCTTCAGTTGAAGGGTCATCACGACGACGAGCCGGTTGTGTCTCGCTACACTTCAGAGAATTGGAAAAAGCTCGAGCCCTGGAAGGGGCTTGTGTTCTTCAAAAACGGTCGCGTCGATCTTTATGGAACCTTCGACAAAATGATGCCACAAGGGCACCGCAAACAGTTGGCTGAAAAAGTCAGTCGTCTTCGGCCCGCAGGTCATATCGAGGGCGTCTACTGGGACTCTTTTCAGTGGAACGGATCTCCCTTTGTTGTCGCCTTCGTTTCTCGTAATTACGGCGGGCTTGGTTTTCTTGCTTCTGCCGAGGATTGGGGACGAAGTCTTTCGTTGGTTTCAAGTGACAGCGGATGGTCGATTTCGAATCAAGCGGGCCGAATTATTTTTCACGCGGACACACGTTATGTGGGCGAAAAAAGTCCGGCCTCTCTTCATGGAGAGCGGACTCGAAATCTGACTACGACGAATCTCGTGGGGCGGCTGCAAGTTCCCGCTCCTGCGAGCACACGCTCCGTCGTCATCCAGTTGATTCTTGTGACATTGGGAATGGCTTTTATCTCGGCCGGACTGCTGAATCAGCTCTTAAAGAACGAGCGTCATCAGAACGCAAGCCAGATGGTCGAGTTCAAAAAAAGGATGCTGGCCGAGCAGGCTGAGAAGCTTGCGCAAATTCCGCCGCCTCAGCCGCCGCCGCCTTCAAACGAACTGGTGTTTAAAGATCTTTCTCATCGAGTTGCCTCGTCTTTGGGGCGCCAGTTGCAACCTGCGTTGTTGAACATTGTAGGTCAAGTGCAATGGCTTATCAGCGTTTCTCAAGATCGCTCGGAAGAAGAACAAAAAAGCCTTGAAGCCATTTTGCGAGAATCTCGTCAGTCCAAGACGACTTTGGACAAGCTGTTAGCAGCCGCGGGTGAGCATGAGCTTCATCTGTTCCCCATGAAGTTGGAAACCCCGGTCCTGCGGGCCCTCAAGCGTTGGGAGCCCGAGTTCTTGCAGGAGCAAATTGAAATTGAGAAGAAGATTGGCGAAACCAGTTTCTACCCGATGAATTCAGAGGCTCTTGAGAAAGCCCTTTCTCACTTGCTTCAGAACTCTGTTGAGGCTCTGGTTCGGCGTCTGGATAAGAAGATCCGAATCGAGATCGTCGATGAGGGCGAGACTCTGCTGTTGGCGGTTGAAGACAATGGCGCGGGCATCGAACCTTCGCAGCTGACTTTGATCAGCGATCCCTTTTTCACAACGAAGAGCCTGCAAAATCGTTTAGGCCTTGGTTTAACAGAGGCTTTTGGAATTCTGAAGCAGCACCATGCGGTGATTGCGGTCACCTCTGAGGTCGGAAAAGGCACTCGCTTTGAAATTCGCTTCGACAAGTCCATCGGTCAGAAGATTATGGCCCGTGCGGAGTCGAACAAAAAGAAGACGGAAATTTTGAAGCCCCAGGACGACGATATGATCATCATTCCTCAATGTCTTCCGAGACCCTTAGAGATGATCGAAGACGAGGCGACACCTGTTGTGGCGGCTGTGAGTCCAGCGGTCGACGAAGAGATTGAAAGGCTCTTGGATTTGTCGGATTTAGATTTCATGGAATCAGCCGACAAGGCCTTGATTCAACCTTCGAGCGAGAATGTGGATTTTTCCCCTGCGCCTGAAAACCTGATCGACGCGAACCCCGAGTTTGTCGGGAACGTGATCGCTCAGGACCGCGCGCAAGAGGAAGAAGACGAATTTAAAATGTCGGGATTTTCAAGGGGGCGTCGTGGATAACCTGAAAGCTCCTGAAAAAGTTTGTTTGCTCTTGGGCCCTGACAGCGAGCGCGACGAAATCGCAAGTTTTCTTGAGCAGTCTGGCTACAAGGCCTTTGCTTTTAAGAATCCCGCCGTCTTTTTCGAATCGGTTCAGATTGAAAAACCCTCAGTCGTTGTTCTGGAAACCTCAGCTTTGAAGACCAAGCTTAGCGAATGGGTGAAGGAGCTTCACTCGCGGGCTCCCCAGACTTCTTGGATGACTCTGGCTCCGATGAATCAGTGGTCGATCCTTTCCAGTTATAACAATCGGGGTCTGGTCGAAATCATTTCGTCCGAGCCGACCTGTCTGAAGGAACGATTGGTTTGGGCGCTGAACCGTGAAAGGGCGAAGACGCAACTGAAGCGAGTGCGCGATCTTGATTTTATCGAGACGCCGGAAGCTTCGACCGCTTCGCTTGCGAAGGGAGCTATTTCCACCGTGGGGCGAGCTTTTGATCTTGGGACTCTGATCGAGATTCGCTTTCAAGACGCAAAGACGCGCAAGCGTCCGTTCCTCTTGGGTGTTCTGACTTTGGATGATCCTCAGGAAATTGAAACTTTCTGGGGAGCCGAAACTTTGCGTCAGGTTCAAGAACTGCTCGAGAACAAGATTCGGGAATTCTGGGGCGCTCAGAATCACGTGAGCCATGAGAATTCAAACTACATTTTGATTAATTCGATCGCGGCTAATTTTTTGACGGAAGTTCGTAATCTCCAGTTCGAGCTGCAGGAACAAGGTCGTCTCCAATTCGGATTTCGCATTTCGATTAGCGGAGGCTTGAGCGAAGCCTTCGTACACGCTCGAACTTCCGAGGACATGCGCCGACTCGCTGTCGAGGCCTGCCGTCATATGGCGAGCCGCGGTGGTGGACGGGTGGGCATTCCAAGGCCCATTCAAGGGGGCCTTGGTGGAAATGTTCCGCAAGACTTGGGCTGAAATTCGCCAGGATCATCTTCAACATAACCTGGAATTAATTCGAAAATATTTTCCGAAAGAGACCTTCTTTTGCCCCATGATCAAGGCCAACGCCTACGGGCACGGAGATGTAAAACTCGGAAATGTTTTTCAAAGCTGGAATTTGCCCTTTCTTGGGGTTTGTCTGATTGAAGAGGGTTTGCTGCTTCGCCAGCTCGGCGTGCGCACTCCCGTTCTTGTTTTCCGCGGTTTTGATGCCCAAGGCGCAAGGGCGATGTTGCAAGCGAAGCTCACGCCTGTTGTGAGCACTTGGGATCAGCTGGAGATTCTGCTCGCCTTTCAAGAACCCTGTTCGATTCATCTGAAGTTTGATACCGGCATGAATCGACTTGGATTTCCGGTCGATCAAGTCGAGCGGGTTCGCGATCGTCTGCGGGGACAATCCCATCTGAAGGTGCAAGGTGTTTTGACCCACATGTACCAAAGTGAAGATGCCCAAGATCCAAACGGAAAAAGTACGCAACAGCTGGCCCAGTTCCATGCGGTGACCGAATTTTTTCAGAATGACTGTGACACTTTTCATGCGCTCAACAGCGGGGCGATTGTTTCAAAGATCGAGCTGATGAGAAAAAACAAAACAGAAGGGGTGCTCTTCCGGCGAAACTGGGGCTTGCGACCTGGGCTTCTTGTTTACGGCTACAATCCGGTCGCGAATAGCACTCTTGATTTTCGGCCTGCTATGACCTTGAAGTCTCATACAAGTCTGATTCGAGATGTAAAGGCCGGTGAAGGGGTGTCTTACAATCACACTTGGCGGGCTTCGCGAAACTCGAAGATCGCCGTTGTGCCAATTGGCTACGCGGATGGCTGGCATCGTCTTCTGTCCAATCGAATGAAGGTGCTGTGGAACGGACATCGAGCGTCACTCGTAGGGAACATCTGTATGGATTATCTGATGGTGGACGTGACAGATCTTCGCGTCGAGTCCGAGAACGAAGTTGTTTTTTTTGGACAGTCGAAAACAGGCGCCCAGATTTCCGCAACGGAAGTCGCCCAACACGCTCAGACGATCACATGGGAAATTCTAACAAGTATCGGTGAGAGAGTTCCCCGACTGTATCTCTAGAAGAGCTCCTTGCCAAGGATGCGCCCGCCCTCTATTCTAGACGAGAGAAAAGACTCTAGCTTCGAGGGCAAATGGAACTTGCGGGTGATCGAACCGGGAAATTGAGGGGCTTCGTTCAAGAAGTCGGCCAAATGTCGTTGATGTTCGGCAATTCCCTCCGTCTTATTTTTGCTGGGCCTTCTCGGTTCATCGAGATCCTCAAGCACATGGAGTTTATCGGAAATCAATCGGTCGGGATCATCAGCTTGACCAGTCTGTTCACGGGTCTTGCGCTCAGTTTTCAAGTCTATCTTGGTTTCAAAATTGTCAATGCGACGAATCTAGTTGGCCCTGTTGTCGCTCTGGGAATATTTCGTGAACTCGGGCCCGTTCTAACGGGTCTGATTGTCGCGGCCCGTGCTGGGGGCGCGATGGCCGCACGACTTGGCACTATGCGGGTCAATGAGCAAATCGATGCGCTGGATGTGATGGGTGTGAATACGGTTCAGTATTTGATCTCGCCTCGAATCGTCGCCGCGTTTTTCTGCATGCCTATGCTGACTGTCGTCTTCGATTTTGTGGCGATGGTGGGAAGCTGGTTCCTTGTGGTTTATTTGGTCGATCTGGATCAAGCCGTTTTTTTCGATCGCATCAATCAAACAGTTCAAGTGAAACACATTCTTGAGGGCCTTTTTAAGGCAAGTGTCTTCGGCGCCGTGTTTGCTTTGATTTGCTCTTACAAGGGCTACCACACCACGGGTGGAGCCAAGGGCGTAGGTGAGGCCACAAATCGGGGTGTGGTCATCAGCATGGTCATGATCATTATTCTCGACTACTTCTTGAGTAACATTATCCGTTTTTGGGATGTCATGATGGGGAATGTATGAGCGCAGAATCTGCGAAGACCACGCCTTCAAAAAAGACCGAGGCTGCGGTTCGACTTGTCGATGTCAAAAAGACTTTTGACGGCAAGGACTACGTTCTGAAGGGCTTGGATCTTGAGGTTGAAAAAGGATCTCTGACGGCCATCATCGGATTTTCTGGGACCGGGAAATCGGTGTGTCTGAAACATATTCTTGGAATTTTCAAACCCACTTCGGGGCGAATCGAAGTGTTGGGGCGCGACCTAGGGGCCATGAACAAGGATGAACTCACACGATTTCGGCAGCGCTTCGGGGTCCTGTTTCAGTCCGCGGCTCTTTTTGATGATATGACGGTTTTAGAGAACGTTTGTTTTCCACTTTTTGAGCATCGTCGAGAGCTCAGTCAGAAGCAGGTCGAAAAGATTGCCCAAGAAAAATTGACGCAAGTCGGACTGGATCCCAAGCACTACGGAAAGCTTCCCAGCCAAATCTCGGGAGGTATGCAGAAACGTACAGGGCTAGCTCGAGCTCTGGCCCTAGATCCAGAAATCTTGATCTACGACGAGCCCACCACAGGACTGGATCCCATTCTGACGGAAATGGTGGATAATCTCATTATTGACACTCACAAGCGTCGAGCTGGAACCACGAGTATCATGGTGAGTCATGACCTCTATGCCGCGTTCCGGATTGCCGATAAGATTGCCATGCTAGATGCTGGGCGGGTGTTACTTGTGGGAACGGCTCAGGATTTCTACAACTCTGAAATTGAGTTAGTGAAACGATTCGTTTCGAAAGGAATGAAACACAGTTAGACATGGGTTGGATCAAGGCGCTGGAATTAAAAGTCGGAGCCCTCGTTGTCGGAGTTGCAGCCCTCATCGGATTGATGTCGATGCAGGTCAGCGATGATCCTGCTTTTCTTTCTCGTAAACAAAAAGCTTATTTCATCGTTCCTTCGGCTACGGGCCTGATCAAGGGAAGCGTCGTCAGAACAGCCGGTATTCCGGTCGGTGTGATTCGGGACATTTCACTTCAAAATGGACAAGCCCGCGTCGACATTTCGGTGAAGGCGGACGTGCCCTTGAGCACTTCAGCCGGAGTGGCCATCCGTTCGACTGGAATTCTCGGAGATAAATTTGTCGAAGTTTTCCCTGGGGCCGAGTCAGATCCTCCGCTAGCAGATGGGGGGCAGATTCTGAACGTCTCGGATCAGGGATCGCTCGATAATGTCATGTCCAAGGTTGGTGAGATCGCAGAGTCTTTGAAGAAAGTTTCGGACAACCTCGCAGAAGCTGTGAGCGAAGATGGGACTAACAAACATATTCTCGGGCGAGTCATGCAGAATATTGAAAAGCTGACGTCCGATATTGCCCAGATTACCAGCGAGAACAAGGGGCAAATCGGAGAGATCGTCGATCAGGTCAATAGCATCACGCGAACGCTCGATGATTTGATCAACGACGAAACCGATCAGGGCTTTAAGAAAACTTGGAAAACCACGATGGAACGCCTGGATCGGACGATGAAAAACATCGACGAGATTTCGGGCAAAATCAATCGTGGTGAAGGAACCATTGGTAAGCTAATCAACGATGAAACCACGGTTGACGAACTCAACACCGCGATCGAAGGGGTGTCGGGTTTACTCGGGGCTGTTGGTCGTATCCAAACAGCGTTTGACGTGCGCACGGAGTATCTGGGTGATATAGGGGAAGCGCGAAGTAACATCGGGATTCAGATCCAGCCGGGACTGGATCGTTTCTACTACGTCGGAATCGTAGATGATCCGTTTGGGGTCGTTCGCGAAACTCAGACTGAGACGTCGGGAACTGTGACTAGTGATATTGTTGAAAGAAGGACCTATCGCAACCGCACGAAGTTTACCGCTCTCTATGGTATGAACTTCTGGGATTTTACCGTTCGCGCCGGTTTGATCGAAAACGAGGGCGGTTTGGGAATGGATTACCACTTCCTCCGCCGCAAGCTTCGACTTTCTGTTGATGCCTTCAACTTTGATTCTATGAATCTTCGTATCTCGGCCCGTTACAACCTTTTCTGGGGTCTGTACCTTGTGGGTGGGGTGGAAGATGCCTTGGACAACAACGACATTCAATCCGGCTACCTGGGTGCGGGACTTTTCCTGACGAACGACGATCTTCGTTTGCTCTTGATTCGGGGCCCCTTCTAATGTTTAAACGCGCTTTAGTGAGTGTGAGTGATAAATCCAATTTAGTTGGGTTCCTGGCGCCTTTGGTTGAAAAGGGTCTGCGCTTGGTTTCAACCGGTGGAACCGCGAATTTTTTGCGCGAACAGGGCTGGCAAGTGCAGGATGTCTCGGACGTAACCGGGTTTCCCGAAGTTCTTCAGGGCCGCGTGAAAACTCTCCATCCCAAAATTCACATGGGACTCCTCGCCAAGCTAAACGAGACGGCCCATGTCGAAACTCTGGAGCATTTTCAAGTCGAGCCATTCGATCTGGTCATCGGAAATCTTTATCCCTTCGAACAGGCTTTGCAAAACAAGTCTTCAGAAGATGAACTGATTGAAAACATCGATATCGGGGGTCCCTCGTTTTTGAGATCCTCAGCTAAGAACTTCGAAACCGTCACGGTGATCTGCGACCCCACCGATTATCAATGGATTCAGAAACAAAACTATTCTCTAAATCGCGAGGAACGAAAAAAACTCGCAGCCAAAGTTTTTCGGCTGATCAGTGTCTATGACCAGATGATCTCCCAGACCCTCGATCCTGATCTTATCAGTCTGTGGTCAGCAGGAGGTCGGCTGCACCAAAAGCTTCGTTACGGGGAAAATAGTCATCAGCAGGCTTGGTGGATCGCTCAAACAGGTGTGTCGGCGGGTCTTCATCAAGCTGAAATCCTGCAAGGCAAGGAACTCTCGTACAACAATATTTTGGATCTTGATGCGGCCTTCCTGCTCGTTCAAAAGTTTTCGCAACCGGCCGCCATCGCAGTGAAGCATAACAACCCCTGCGGAGCCGCTCTGGATGCAGACTCCTTTCGTGCGCTTGAAAAAGCGCTTTCGGCGGATCCGGTCAGTGTCTTCGGAGGCATCGTCGCTCTCAATTTTCCAGTGAAGGCCGTCCATGCCAATCTGATGAAGGATCTTTTCCTCGAGTGTATCTTGGCGCCTGACTTTGATGAGGCCTCTCGACAGATTCTTTCCTCGAAGAAGAACTTAAGGCTGCTCAAGGGACAGTGGCCCTCGGTCGGAGTTCGAAATGAAATTCGAACAGTTTTCGGCGGAGTTCTTGTACAAAACCCAGACGTTCGTTGGAGCGACCCAAAAGATTGGAAGATTTTTGGAGCTGTCCCGGATGCGGGCCTTCGCGAGACAATGCTATTTGGCGAAAAGGTCTGCGCAAGTCTGAAGAGCAATGCCATCGCCATTGTGGGAGACGGACAGACCTTAGGCCTAGGTATGGGTCAAGTGAATCGAGTTGATGCTGTAGAACAGGCTCTGCGAAGATGGAAGCAGCATCATGCGGACAAGAAAGAAGCGGTTCTTGTCAGTGATGCCTTTTTTCCTTTTCCTGATTCCATCGAGAAGGCGGCGGAGCAGGGGATTCGGTGGGTCGTGCAGCCTGGCGGATCGATGAGGGATGAGGACGTAATTTCGAAGGCTCAACAATTGGGTGTGAATCTTGTGATCACAGGCCTCCGCCATTTTAAACATTAGTGAATGAAGTCTAAATGAAAAGGGATACCACGAACGACAAAGTCTGGATTGTCAAAGCCTCGGAATCGATCCTAGGTCCTTTTTCAATTGAAGAATTAGCAAAGGCTGTGCGAACTCGACATGTGGGCCTTTTAGATGAGGCTCGTGTTTCCGAGGGACGACATGATCCGAAAAGTCGGGTCGCAGGTCGCTGGGTTTTTGTTCGCGATATTCCCGAAGTTCAGGCCGCGATTTCAGAACTCTTAAAAACGGAAGAAACTGTCGAGCGAACGCACTCGGCGAATCATACTCAGCTGAGTGTGACGAAGCGACTTGATGATGACAACACGCCGGTGCCGCCGGCCATCCCGATCGTTCCGGTTTCTGCAAAGTCAACGGCCCCTTCAGCCAATCACGCGCCCGTTTCGGCCCCCTCGTCGAGTTCCCCTCCGATCCGGACTTACGGAGTCTCGAGTAAAAAATCACTTCCCTGGGGTCGATGGCTGACCATGGCAGGCGTCGGGACCTTACTTTTTATAGGGCTCAGCCTCTATCTTGAGCGAAAAACCTGGGAAAGTTCGCAGAAGCGACTTTGGGCGCAGTTCCAACAATCCTATGTCGCGCAAATCTATTCCGACGCTTACTTCCGCTTGAAAGAGTATCAATTGGAGTACCCAGACCAGCCCGCAGCGCTGACTCGTGCCGGATTTCTGTTCTTGAATCCGGGTCGAGAGCTCATCAAAGCCAAGCGCCTCTTCGAGCGCTCCATGCAACTTGATCCTCAGAACAAAGAGCTCATGGTTCAAAATCTGAACGGCTTGGGCTTGGTCTTGCTTTACGAAGGGGCGATTTCTCAAGCCCAAACATTTCTGAATAAGGCCCTCGCGCTTGAGCCGAGCAATCACTTGACGATGATGAACCTGATTTCGGTGGCTCTGACCCGAAATCAGTGGGATGAGGCTTGGCAGCTCAGCGAAGCGATTTCAACGCCAGATCCGAAGAAGGCGGCCCTTCTGCAGGGCATGCTTGTCCTTCTCTCGCCGAAACACCAGTCGAAAGCTCGAGCCGTCATGACCGACTTGATGCGGTCCTTGGATCAGTCCTCTTACTTGAGGCCTGAGATGCGATTGATCATTCTGCGATTGTCCAGTCTTACGAACGACGCCATTACATTTGAAAGTCAGCTGAAACAATTCTTTGAAGACCTACCAAGTCTTCAAATCAGTTTCAGTGAAAACCCGATGGTGGATCAGCGCTGGCGAGATTGGAATTTTCTTTACCAGTTTTGCATGGACGTGAACGGCCCTTCTTCTTTAAGCGCGGAAATGCTGGGGCTTCAAGTTGTCTGCGTTTCTCAGATCCAAAAGTGGAGTGAAGCTGAAAAAATCGTGAGTGAGGGACTTAAACGATTTCCGAATCATCCCAAGTTGATCTTATCTCAGGTTCATATGCTGTCTTCAATGGGGCGATGGCCGGAAGTCAGAGCCTTGATGCGCCTGCCGGTTTTGAAGCAAGAATCGGCGGCCAATTGGATGTTTGCAAAGTCCTGCCTTGAAGAGCATAACTCGGGCTGCACTGAAAGTTATCTGAATACGATTGCCAATCGAGCCTATACGCCCACACCTGTCTATGATTTGAGGGCTCGTCTTCATTGCCGCGGAACAAATCTGAGTGGGTGCCGAGACTTTGTTGGTCAGGGCTTGAATCAGGATCCCCTCGAATCAGGCCTCCTCGAGATTCGTTTTCGTTTGGAGGACTCTCTATGAAGATTTTTCTCTTCGCAGTGAGTCTAGCCTGTGCTCTCGGTTGCACTAAGAAAAACCATTTTGAGTATACCGAAGCCGACGTGAGAGTCGTCGAAGATTTGCCAAAGGATTTCGTGGTTCCTGATCAAATCTGGAATGTCACTTTTCCGACGGACGGAAATAAGCCAAAGCAGATCATTTACACCTCGGCACGAGTCATTTTCCGAGAGAAAAATAAATCCATCCTGCGTGAACCCCTGTTGGTTCTTGAGTTTCCTCGCGGTGGCGGTGAAGTGGATCTGTCGCATGTCGTGACAGGGCAACCTGGAACCTTCTTCATGAAGTTTGAGTTTCCTGAATTCAAAGACGCGGCTCCAGCGAAAGTTTTTTTTCTTAGTCACAGTCGTCAAAGAAAAGTTGAGGGAGAAGTCCTCGGTTCGGGATGCCGAAAGGTTCTTGACGTAACGAAAGGACTTCTTTCCGCGCAAAAAGACGAAGGCTTGAAGATCAATACAACTCGCCAACGTCACAGCTCAATCTTGGGTGGTCACTTTGTTGTTTTAGGTGAAAACGAAAAAAACTGGTTGATCACACAGGTCACCTTCTATGACTCCAGCCGCCCGGACCTGTTCTGTCCGGAGTTTAGAAGTCTGCTATGAAAAGGCTTCAAGAGTTAATCCGCGCTTATCGGAATTATGATCCGGCTGCGAAGTCGAACTGGGAGATCCTTTTTCTTTATCCAGGCCCCAAAGCGATCTTTTTCCATAGCATCGCCCATTGGTTCTATCAGACTCGACTTTTCTTCTTGGCTCGATTGGTTTGTGAAGTGAGTCGACTCTTAACCGGCATTGAAATCCACCCAGGGGCCCGAATCGGTCACCGGCTGGTGATCGATCACGGGATGGGAGTGGTGATCGGCGAAACTGCGGAAATTGGCGACGACTGCATCATTTTTCACGGTGTGACCTTGGGCGGTCTAAAGTTCGATCCGGTGAAGCGACATCCAACCGTTGGCAGTGGAGTTTTGATCGGCACCGGAGCGAAGATTCTAGGACCTGTTCATATCGGAGATCGCGCTCGAATCGGGGCTAATGCAGTCGTGACGAAAGATGTGGCTCCTGATACCACGGTGAAGCTTAATGAATTTCATCGCTAAGGCTCTGAGCTTTCTTCTGCTCGGCACTCTCGCTCAGGGGCGACAATCCTCGGAGCTCAGCTCGCGAGCTCCTCAGTCTCAGAATGCAAACGCCTCGGGGCCGCGATGGGACTTGCTGTACCAGAAAGTGCAAAGCCGAATCCCGCTGGTGATTTCGGGTCGCGCCACTTGCTCAGGCGCGCTCATCGAGAAGGATCTCGTGCTCACGGCTTCGCACTGTGTGGATCGACTTCGGCCGATCTTTGTCTACTTCAATCGCAATGAAAAATTCAGGTACCGGGCGGAGCTGCTTATCTTCAATCGGAACGAAGATCTTGCGCTGATTCGCTTAGACCGAGCGGCGGAATTTGAACCGCTGACTCTGTTGCCGGATGTGGCCGAGCTTCAAGAGGGGCAACCGGTTGTCACAATTGGGCACCCCGTTTCTCCCGCCCATTTCAAAATTCAATCAGTTCTGAAATCCGACTATGTGAATGTTATCTCAAGTGGAATCGTGTCGCGAGTGGGGGCCGGGGGGTTCGTCTCGGATATGTCGGTGAGCCCCGGCAACTCGGGTGGACCCGTGTTCAACAGTGCAGGCGAGGTTGTGGGTGTCGTTTCGAAAAAGCGAATTGATCGCTTCGTCGGGGACTTAGCCTTTTTTTCAAGTCATCGCCAGATCCACAAACTTCGCCAAGAGCTTCGCGTGAAGGGGCCGACCCCTTATTCCATCCAGTACGCAAGCACCGAGGCGAGTCTTTATCTGCTGTATTCGAACCCTTCCTATCGCAAAGATGAAGACGGGGATTCGAAATCCTATTACAACCTAGGATTGAGCCTGGATATTTGGGATCGGCTCTACGTCTTTTTGGATACGAATCTTGATACGAAAGAGGCCTTCACCCAGTACGGCGTGGGGTGGAATGTCTTTCTTCAAGCCCACGACCCCCTTCAGCACTACCGCCTGATTCCCACCGTCGAGACCCTGAAGTTCCGATTCGATGAAGGCGGCCGAGAAATCGAAAGACAAGCGCTCGGATTGGGACTGATCCTAAAGGCCTCCTGGTTCCCCATCTTCGTAAAGGGCTCAACATTCCGAATTCAAGACCGAACCCACAGCTTTTTCGGCATCGGCCTAAGCTTCTAAAAACTCTCTGCGGGTCGGGCGCGAACTCTGCTTAAAGCAGACCTGGGCCGTGACCTCCTGCCTGCAACACGCGTGGGCCCTGGGCTCCGCTCCCGCTCCGAACCCAGACTCACACCTTGTGGTGGGTCTTGAAAATCGAGTGCGGCCTCAATTTTTTTCTCTCAAGGGGTGTGGCTGGCGATAGGACAGACGCCATTGGAATCATGTTTTTTCGGCTTTGATCAAAACGATGAATTCGGCCTTTTGGCCTCGCAGGGATTGCAGCAAAAGACTGGGGATTCCTTCGAGGATGGCTTCGCTTTCTAGCGACACATCGAGCACCATCACGCAGGAGCGCTTGGGGAAGAACTTTTCAAGGTCTTCGAGAGTTTTCGTCAAACGGTAGGGGGTGTCCATCACAACGAGCGCGCGCTTTTCATTTGAAAGATCTTTCCACTTCTTGGCTCGCGCTTCATTTTCGGCGGGCACGAATCCCACAAAGACAAACTCGGCGGTTTTGACGCCACTTACGCTAAGCAAGGCCGCAGGCGAAGACGGCCCCGGGATAATTCGCACTTCAATGCCTCGAACACGGCACGTCTGAACAAGATCCGCACCAGGATCGCAGAATCCAGGTGTCCCGCAATCACTCACCAGC
The DNA here is from genome assembly GCA_046336915.1 of Bdellovibrionales bacterium. Taxonomy (GTDB): domain Bacteria; phylum Bdellovibrionota; class Bdellovibrionia; order Bdellovibrionales; family Bdellovibrionaceae. The sequence continues at coordinate 6,532 of JBKDHV010000098.1, read as the reverse complement.
ACACAGTTCTGCTTTTCGCAAAGCTCAACCAGGCGAGGTAACTCCTCTCGGCGTGTGTGCTCGTCCAGCACCTCGAACTTTTTTCCGGTAATCCCATGATGCCGCAAAAGTTTCGAAGTTTCTTTCGTGCTTTCGCAGATAAGAACTTCACAGGTCTTCAAAGTTTGTAAAGCCCTCAGGGAAAGATCATCGGGATGACCCAAAGGTGTCGCAACCACGAACAACATTTTATCTCCAGAGAAAGTTCGGAATCTTGTGCCAGTTTTCGTGAGGTTGCGCACGCCCTGAGTGAGTCGTTTCAAGAAAAAAGATTTCGATTTCGGGGTGGTCCTTCATCACATTGTGCAGAATCACCGGCTCATTCTCGAAAAACAACAGTCGCGTGTAATCATGAGGTTTAATGTTCATAAACCAGCCCGACTTAAATTCCGAGTCATCCGAGCCCGCAACCGGCTTCATCGCAAGACGCACATCCTGCTCGTTCGGAACAGGAAAATTCCACTTCTTCAAAACCTCGACAGTGCCGGGACCCATGCGACCCCAATCTCGGCCCGTAAGATAGGCGATCTGAAGACCCAGCTGATGGACGTGATTCACGAAATCCACCGCGCCCTCAACCGGGTGATCGTACTGCAAATACTCATTGGTGAAAAAACTCTTCGCCCAAAACTCTCGCGCAAATTTGTGGAACTCGTGGCCGGGAGGCTGGCCCGAAAAAACACGACTGAGAGCCGACTTGATTCCCCAATCACTTCGCAGCGTTTTCACATTCTTCAACAGAGGCAAAGTCTCGGGAAATCGCAAAACCAACTCGGGGTGATCACGTAGATCTTCAAGAATCTTTTGTAGCCGAGGACTGACGTCGAACAGAGTGCTGTCCAAATCGAAAACCGCCAGGACCGCGCGACCCTGACGGCGATCCTCTTCCAGCGAAGACACCAGGGATTTTAAGTCCTTGAGGTGATGCGTCGTATGGCGATATTCAGCCACGAAAGGAAGTCAAAATCAAAGACTTTTTAGGCGCGGAGATCCTCATTTGACAGAATGTTGCGATGAGATCACATTGTCGTCAGCTCACGGCACAAGGAATTTTGATGGACACCCAAGTCTCTCCATCGAAAGGGACTCTTCTTTCGATTCGCAACCTGCAGATGACGTATGAAAACGGAACGACGGCCCTTCAGGGGGTCAGTTTTGATGTTCAAAAGGGCGAGTTTCTTGTCGTAATCGGCTTGAGCGGATCGGGAAAATCCACTCTGCTTCGTTGTTTGAATCGTTTACTTCGGCCGACAGCCGGAGAGATTCTTTTTCGCGGGACCGACATCGCGAAAATTGAAGGATCCGCGGTGCGAGAAATTCGTAGACGAATGGCGATGATCTTTCAACACTTCAATCTGGTCCCTCGCCATACCGTTCTTTCGAATGTTTTGACCGGGTGTTTGGGTGTGACCGCGAATTGGAAAAGTGTGCTGGGTCTTTTTTCACCCCGTGAAACAGCTGAAGCTCGCCTTTACTTGGAACTCGTCGGGATTTCAGACAAAGCCCAGGTGCGAGTCGACAATCTTTCGGGCGGCCAGCAGCAACGAGTGGCAATCGCGCGGGCCCTGATGCAACAACCTGAAATTCTTTTAGCTGACGAGCCTGTGGCGTCTCTGGATCCAGCGACCTGTCATACGGTCATGGATTATTTGAAAAAGGCGAATCAGGAGCTTGGGATCACCGTGATCTGCAATCTCCACTTTCTCAGTTTGGTTCGACAGTACGCCTCTCGCGTGATCGCGCTGAAGGATGGAAAAATCGTTTACGAGGGGCGACCCGAAGAAATTGACGAGACATGGTTTCACCGAATCTACGGAGAAAAAGCCCGTGAGATCTCAACAAGGTAGGCCTGGATGACAGCAGTTCAAATGGGTCTTTTAAAAAAATTGAATCTTCGCGCGACAGTTTTCGATGGCGTGACATTTTCGTTTTTGGGCTTAGTCCTTTTGACGGTCCTTTTTTCCCCCACGGAGGAGCAGCTTTTGGAGCTTTCCAGAAACTCTCTTCTCGCCGCGCTTTTTTTCATTGCGGGGGGAGCTCTTTCTCGGGTTTTGAAGGCCCTTCGCGTTCGAACTTGGGGTGAGCACATCTTTTTGCCAGCTCACGAAAAATCGCAAGACTGGCACCGGCCGTTTTGGTCCAACTTTTGGGGTTGGCAGGCGGCTCTTGTCATCGGTGTGACTTCGCTCGTCGCGATTCGAACGACACAAGTTTCCTTTCGAGAACTCCTCGATCCCGCAGGTTTTGAAGGAGCCACTCGGCTTTTGAAGGGGCTTGCAAATCCGGATTGGTCGATTTTGCCAAAAGCCGTTTTGAATATGATCGAAACCATTTTTATGGCTTTCTTAGCGACGGCCATCGCGATTCCGATCGCCTTTGTTCTGAGCTTTCTATCAGCCCGAAATATCATGCGACATCCCGTTGCCTATTTGGTTTATATTTCTCTTCGAACTGTGATGAATGTGATTCGCTCGATTGAGGCCCTGGTGTGGGCCGTAATCTTTTCGGTGTGGGTTGGCATCGGGCCCTTCGCGGGCATGCTGGCTTTGATGCTTCACTCGGTGGCGTCGTTAGCTAAACAGTACTCAGAGATGGTGGAGTCCATTCAAGAGGGCCCTGTTGAGGGCGTGCTCTCAACGGGAGCCAATCACTTGCAAACAATTTGGTTTGCCATCGTTCCGCAGGTTATTTTACCCTACATTTCCATCACTGTTTATCGCTGGGACATCAACGTGCGGATGGCAACCGTCATCGGTGTTGTAGGTGGCGGTGGAATCGGGACGATGCTCATGCAGTACCAAGGCCAGGGCATGTGGCCTCAGATTGGGTGCATCGTGGTGGTCATTGCGGTCGTCGTGTGGTTGATGGATCAAGCGTCCGCGTATCTACGAGAGGCTTTGAAGTAAATGAGCTCAAGTGAAACCAATTCCCCATTTTATTACGAACTGATGATTCGAGAGCACCATCTTGACTCTTACGGGCATGTGAACAACGCCACCTACGTGCAAATCCTCGAGGAAGCTCGATGGGAGAGCATCACGCGGCAAGGTTACGGCTACCAGACGGTTCAAAAAATGCGCAAAGGCCCGGTGATTCTGGAGCTGGACATCAAGTTTTTGAAAGAGCTTAAACTTCGCGAGAAGATCCGCATCAGTGTTCAGACGGATCCCATGCGAGGAAAAATCGGTGTGATCAACCAAAAGATCTTCAAAGAGGGCGACGTCTTAGCAGCCGAAGCGCGAGTCGTGTACGGAATGTTTGATCTGGATGCGCGCAAGCTCATCAGTCCTCCGCAAAAATGGCTTCAGGCGATCCGCCCTCAGTCTTCGTAAATCCCGACTCGGGCTCCTGCCCTCGCCCGAATCCCCGCCCGCAGGGCGGGGAGCGCGTCATGCTTTCGGGAGGTCGGGATTTACCAAGATTGAGGGCTCTTGCGGTTTTTCGTTTTTTTTTGAGTCTTTGGTTAATTCTCTGTGATTTGGATTTTCTTTGAACGCTCGAGTGGGCTGAGTGTTTCGTAGATCATGGGGATAACGTACAACGTGAAGAGGGTGGAAACGAAAGTTCCGCCTAGAACTGTCAGGGCCAGGGCCGAGCTGGTCTCTTTGCCAATGCCTGTTTTCATAAGTAAAGGCACGGCTGCAAGAATAGTGGCGATGGATGTCATCAGAATGGGGCGCAATCGCACGGGGCAGGCGGCAATGAGGGCCTCGCGAACATTGGGCAGACGTTCTCGAGTTTGATTGGTGAACTCAACAAGAAGAATGGAATTCTTCTTCGCGATGCCCATCAAGACGATCACACCAATCAAGCTAAAAAGATTCAAAGACTGCCCCGTCACCCAAAGTGCGATAAGGGCGCCGGTCAATCCGAAAGGAAGGGCCATGAGAACCGTCACGGGATGGAGGAAGCTATTGTACTGAACGGCAAGAATCATGTAGGCCACGAGGACGCCCAGAATGAGGGCGAAGTAAATGCTTCGAAAGGCCGAGTCAAATCCAGCCGACGCCCCCTCAAGATTCAGCGAGTAACCGGGCGGCAAAATGTCTCGGGCGAGCGACTGGGCTTCGGCAATCACGGCCCCTTGGGCTTTCCCACGAGCGACACCGCCGAAAATTCCAATACTTCTTTGTCGATCAACTCGAGAAATCGACTGGATCACGGGCTCTTCACGAATCTCGACAAGATTGGCCAGCGAGATCAGGTTGCCGGTGATATTTCGAACGAAGATCTTTCGAATGTCATCCTTGTTCAAAATAAAACCTTCTTCAAGTTTAACGCGGATATCGTAACGTCTTCCGTTTTGCGTGAATTGTCCCTCGCGAGAGCCTGCGACCGCTGTGTTGATCGTACGTGTGACCGTATCCATCGAAACACCATTCATCGCCAACAGTTCTCGCTTGGGATAAATTCGAACTTCGCGCGTTCCCTTTTTGTAGTCGGTGTCTAAGTCCTGCGCGAGCCCTCGATCCTGCAGGGCCTTGATCATCTCTTGGGCCTTTTCGTTCAGAACTTCGTAGTCGGGTCCTCGAAGATTGAAAGACACCGGAAAGGCGCGACCGGAAGTTAAATTCCTGGTTGAAATATCGCGGATCTGAAAGCGCGCACCTTGGATCGTCGAAAGGGCGTTACGGACCTTCTCCATGACCTCCAGATGTCCCACACTTCGTTCACGAACGTCTTTCAGAATCAAAGGGATGAAACCTTGATTCGTGCCACTGGCCGGCCCCCCAGATCCCACATTCAGGAAGAAGCCCTGAATTTCAGGAATGGTTTTGAGGACCTTTTCCACTTCAAGAGCTTTTGCAAAAGTGGCATCCAGGGACGAGTCGAGATTCGTCTGCATGATCAAGATCAGAAAGTTCTGATCTTGCGGCGGCACGAATTCGCGTTTGACAAATTTAAACAAAGACAGAGACGCCACAAAAAGTCCCATTCCAAGGGCGAGATAGACTTTCTTAAATTTAAAAACGTGGACCAGCGAATGTCGGTAGAGTTCAGCAAGCCTTTCAAATCGATGATCCAGCCACAGTTCAAAGCGACTTGGGTTCGGGTCTACGGCCAAGAAGCGCGAGGCCCGCATCGGCGTAATTGTTACGGATTCCACCAAAGAAAGAAGAACGGCCGAAGACATCACGACACCGAACTGCAAAAAGAACTTTCCAATGACCCCTTCCATGAAGATCACAGGAGCAAAGACCGCAACAACCGCGAGGGTCGAGGCAATGGCGGCACCCAGAACTTCGTGAGTTCCATCATAGGCGGCCTTGTACGGATTCTTCCCCATCCGGTCGTGTCGAATAATATTTTCCAACACCATGATCGCGTCATCGACCACGATTGAAATCACGAGCGCCAAAGCCAGCAGCGTAAAAAGGTTCAGCGTAAATCCTGCAAAGTACATGATGAAGAATGTTCCGATGATAGAAGTCGGAATCGAAAGAAAGATATTAAAAACAGAAGCAAAACTTCCTAGGAAGAAGAAGACAACAATCACCGTGACAAGTCCGGCGTAAATCAGCTTCGACTGTGTGGATTTCACAGTGGCCTCTGTGGATTTCGTAAAGTCGATATTGATGCGAATAAAATAGCCGGGTGGAAGCCGCGCCCTCAAAGCCTCAATCTTTTCACGAACGGCTTGAGCGACCGCGACTTCGTTTGAGCCGCGCTGCTTGCGGATGGCAATGGCGACGGCATTGTTTCCTTCAATGCGGGCAATTCGGCGCACATCGCTCAGGCCATCCTCGACTCGCGCAAAGTCTTTCAAGCGGTAGTTCTGGTTAAGGATAATCGAGCCGCCACGACGAAGAATCGGAAGATTCGCGAACTCCTCGACACTTTGGGCTTCGCCATACTGACGAGCGTTCAGCTCTTGTTGGCGGTTCGCAATAAAGCCCGCGGATCTTTCAACGTGTTGCTGCTGAATGGAATCCAGGATGTCGGTGATCGTCAAATCGAAATTCTTGAGTTTGTTGTGATCAATCCAAACACGAAGATTTCTTTGGCTGAAGCCTGCGACAGAAACTTCACCCACGCCGCCGATGGTCTGCAGTTCGTCGACTAGGAACTGATCCGAAAAGTTGACGACCTCCCGCAGAGGCTTATCCGACCACAACCCGATAAACATAATGGGTTCTTCCTCGGGGTTCTGTTTGCGAACGATTGGATTATCAATGACCCCGGCTGGAAGGCGAATCTGAGAGATGGCGGCTTGAACCTCTTGCAGAGCCACGTCGACATTTCTTTCGATTTCAAATTCGAGCTGGATACTGGCGGAACCCTGTCGGGCCGTGGCTTTGATCTCTTTCAGTCCTTCCAGGGACAATAGCCGCTGTTCAAAGGGGTCAATCAATTCGGCTTCGACGATTTCGGGGGCGGCGCCTTCGTAGGGCAGGCTGATTGAGAGGAGCGGGACATCCACGGCGGGCCTTTGGCTGACGCCAAGTCGAAGAACGCTCAGCGCTCCGAAGATGTTCAATGAGGACATCGGTCT
>JBKDHV010000097.1:0-6837 GCA_046336915.1 Bdellovibrionales bacterium | reverse complement strand
AAAGACTTACCGGCATTATGGATTTTGCTTCGAAAACTAACTGAACAAAATCACGTTGACATGACTGATGCAATCGAGGAAGTTGCATGAAACAAATCGCCACTCAACCTTCGAATTTCAACTAAACGAGGGGCAAGCTCCGCTCCTTGCCTTGATCCGTTTGTATCAGGGCCATGGCTGGATCGATTCCCTACTTGCTGCAGCGACTCTTGCAGTGGCTGCCATACCAGAAGAGTTTCCAGTCGTGTTCACTTTTTTTCTAGGAATCGGAGTCTTTCGTCTTGCAAAACGTCGGGCCCTTGTTCGCAGAGCAGTCTCTGTCGAAAACATAGGAAGAATCACACATATTTGCACAGACAAAACCGGTACGATCACCGAAGGAAGACTGACGCTATCACATCTTGACCCAGGAGAATCAGTCAGCTCGCCTGACCTTCTCGAAGCGGCCTTGATAGCGAGTAATCCGATGGCCATTGATCCACTTGATTTTGCGATATTTCGCTACGCCAGGGAGTCGTTTGGAGAAGACCGAAAAATCATTGCCAGTCACCGATTTCCTTTTACTGAAGATCGAAAAAAAGAAACGGCGATTGTGCGCAATTCAGATGGATTCGTTGTCTTTACAAAGGGTGCCCCCGAAACGGTGTTAAGCTCTGTCTCTTTGAGTGAATCAGAAATGCATCTGATTCGCGATCGAGTGTCACATTTTGCAGAGATGGGACACAAGGTGCTAGCTTGTGCCAAGCGAAAGCTCGGTGAAAATGATATCGACTTCCATGAACCATCCAGCGGCTTTGAATTTTTAGGACTGCTTGCATTCGAAGACCCCGCTCGTCCAGAGGTCGGCCTTGCCATTGCAAGTGCTCGGTCCAGCGGTGTCAAAGTCATCATGATCACTGGAGATCATCCTGCAACCGCAGGAGCCATCGCCAGAGATGTGGGCCTTGGCAATGAAACACCACGCGTGGTTTCGGCGGAGGAGAAGTACGAGCTCTTTGTACCTTCAAGTCTGGAGTCGAATACATCTTTTCTCCAGTCAGTTGATGTCGTCGCCAGGTGCACACCAATTCAAAAGTTGAATATCGTAAAAGCGCTGAAGCACCAGGGTCATTTGGTTGCGGTCACCGGCGACGGCGTCAACGACGTGCCAGCTCTGAAAGCGGCTGACGTCGGAATCGCAATGGGCGAAAGAGGTAGCCAGAGCGCTAAAGAAGTATCATCTGTTATTCTGGCCGACGATAACTTCAAAACAATAGTGGATGCTATCCAAGAGGGGCGCCAACTCTTTCGGAATCTTCGATTGGCTTTTGAATATCTACTCTTGATTCACTTTCCATTTGTATTAAGTGCCGCCATTTTACCACTTTTTGGATATCCGATTCTCTACCTTCCTATCCATATTGTTTGGTTGGAGCTGATTATCCACCCTTCCGCAATTCTTGGGTTCCAGTCACCGGCCCGCGTGGAGAGTGATCGTTTACGTCCAGGTTTTTTCACCGAGAGGGATGTTTTTGCAATCGTGCTTTCGGGAATCTTAGTGCTCGTTCTTTTATCTTGGTTTTATCTTAGCGATATTAACAATGGACTAGGAGTAGATGTTGCGCGCACGAGAGGGCTGGCTGTGCTTTCTCTATGGAGTGCCAGCATAGTATGTGTGCTTACCAACTTGAGCGATACTCTGTCAAAGGCCGTTGTCTTCATAACGATAACATCGACCTTCCTGGTGATTCAATTCGGAACCTCATTAAGTCAGTATTTTCACGTCGTACCACTCGATATACGTCAATGGATTGAGATTGTTGGTCTTGTATCCGTGGCAGGACTTCTGACACGGTATCTTAAAGACTGGAAAGAAAGCACTGGCTCCATTTTAGTTTGAATAATCGCTTCGAATAATGATTCCTAACTTTCATTCACAGCCTGGCCTTGTGATTCTGTTCATTCAGCTTTGATGCGAAATATTCAAAGCAACTGTCCAAGGTTGTGAGCTTTGTTACTAAACACGTTGCAGCAACATATTTTTGAGACATCTTGTCAGTTACGCGCAACGAAAATGTCCCAAATGGCTGTGCGCATTGTGGTTCAGATCAAAGAAACGTGCAGAGAACTTCATTTCGTTGATGGCACAGAAGATGCTAAGTTCATCTGTATGTTCGACTGCAGCGATGCTAGTCGGAGCTCAAGCGGGTGACTGTCTTTCGGGACAGGAGACCCGTCAACAGAATCGTCCAGTTGCTGTTGTGGCCTGGATCAACGGGAGGTTGAAAGACCTCCCGTATGCTGATCGAAAAAGTTTTTGGCATGTTCGTGCCAGAGATTTGGTAAATCCGCAGGTTGTAGCGAAAGCGAACCTCAAAAGTTCGTCAGTCTGTGAACGTTCGGAACGAACAACGGGAGACTGAAAGAGAAGGCCGAGCCTGGTGAACAATGGCGAAGGTTATAATTGCTAGCGATGAACTGGATATTCGCAACTGACAACTTCTCTTGAGAATGGGAGGACAACATGTCGAGAATGAGTTTTGGTAGAAGCATGGAACCACTTGTGGGTAGGTGACGTTTCTCTGACGTCAGCAAATGTGGTTGGACAAGTCAATGATGTCGGTTGGTAACGATCGGTAGTGTTGACGAAACCAACTGCCAAGCCTGTGGATGGGGCGGATAAGGTCAATAAGCTCTGTCAAAGGAGCGAGGATCTTTAGAGAAGATCTTCTTTAGGGTTAAACCTAAAGGAGTTTTAATGCTGGTGTTTTTCAAGCCTAACCACTTTGATCACGCGAAGGATGAAGTCAACTTTCAAACTTTCTGTGTATGCATGGAAAATGGTTTAAACAGAAAGCGAAAAAAGGAATGCTTCATTCGAAATGCCAGCTCTTGAGCTGTTCTGGGGAAATCCCAATGGGCAGTTCTCATATGAAAGTGCCACAATCGAATCAGATGGAGTTTAATCTATTTCATCTGAGTCGCGCCGCCACATTTTTTACTCATGACAGCCGAGAGGGGACTATGAAACATCAAGTGAAATATGATTTTCAGAACTTAGTCGCATTTATAACGGGTGCTTCAACTGGTATAGGTCGGGCGACGGCACTTGCATTTGGCAGAAGTAATGCTCGGGTCGCAGTTGCAGATGTCAACGAAGACGCCGGATTGCAAACTGTCGAAATGATCAAAAAAATAGGTGGGACAGCTCAGTTTATAAAATGTGATGTTTCTCATAATGATGAAGTTCAAAAAACAGTTCAAAAAACTGTGAAAGATTATGGAAGCTTGGATTTCGCATTTAATAATGCAGGAATTGAAGGTGGCCAGTCATTTACTCCAGAGTGCTCGGTGGAAAACTGGAATCAAGTGATTGATATCAATCTTAAAGGTGTTTGGCTTTGCATGAAACACCAAATACCCCAAATGCTAAAGCAAGGACGTGGTTCTATTGTCAATTGCTCTTCCATTGCTGGTCTCATTGGCTTTCCTGGAATTTCTGCCTATGTAGCTAGTAAACATGGCGTGATCGGATTAACGAAGACAGCAGCTCTTGAGTACGCCAAGCAAAATATCAGGGTTAACGCGATTTGCCCTGGCGTAATTCGAACTCCTATGATCGAGCGCTTTGTTCACGGCGAAGCGCAAGCCAGAAAGCAATTAGTTGAAGGCGAACCCATTGGAAGAGTTGGTGAACCGGATGAAATTGCAGCGGCGGCACTCTGGCTTTGCTCAGATAACTCCTCATTTGTTACTGGCCATTCTTTGATCGTCGATGGTGGTTGGGTTGCGCAATAGGAAGTGCTTACTATGAAAGTCAGCGACCAAGAATCAAATATTGAACAAAATAAGGATGGCAGACATTCAAGAAGTCATCGTGTTCTGCAAATCTCCGGCCGCATTCGCCCGTTCGTATTGGCCCTCATCATTTTGGTTGCAGGTCTTCTTTTGGATAACTGGTGGTGGCAAATCGGTGTGGTTATAATGATCGTGTTATTTTTTGATGCGGTCTACCGCTATCGAACATTGGATTAGATTTTCGCTCGGCCAAACAAGCCAAAATCCATTTTGGCAATTTGTCTCAAGCAGTGAAGAAAAATAGAACAAATAGTCTCAAATGTTTTAATTATGTTTTTCCATCGTGCTGCAATTTAACATGTAGACGTGAATTGTGCAGATTTCTTCAAACTCAAAATCTCCAACTGAATTTAATCAACACTTCAATGTTTAAATGATTCATCAAAGGAAGATTGGCACCACCCTTGCTTAAACAGGGATAACAACAACAATCCGCAAGGAGGATTATTATGTCTAACGCACTCGACCGGTGGTTTGATAACAAGAGCCTGAGCCCATTTCGTGACTTCTCACAAGTTCAGGAATCCTTTGATCGTCTATTTAATGAGTTCATGAATTTAAAGAAAACAAATGGTCTGCAAAGTCTATCCTTTAGTCCGTCATGTGAAATTGTTGAAGAAGACAATAACTATATTTTAAAATTTGAGCTTCCAGGGGTCACAAAGGATCGAGTCAAAGTGGAAGCAGACAAAGATCAGCTCACCATTCGGGCGGAACGAAAAGAAGAAAAGAAGAGTGAATCAAAGAAGAAGTATCTATCGGAAATGTATTATGGCTCTTACACAAGAAGTTTCACATTGCCCGGCCCAGTTGATGAAAAGAAGGTCGATGCAAAATTTGAAAATGGAGTTCTGACTGTAACTGTTCCAAAAACAGAATCGCTCAAAGCAAAACAAATCCCAGTTCACTAACGTATATTAAGGGAATTGCATTTGAGAGTGGAGTTCCCTTTCATGAAGGAGTCTTTATGCCTATTTCAGACTTATGTTCAAAGAATTTGGTCTGCGTCGAAAAGGGGGCCTCACTTCAATACGCAGCCCAGCTCATGAAGAGACATCATGTCGGTGGTGTTGTCGTAGTGGAGACAAATGGCAAGAGCAAACCGGTCGGAATGCTCACAGATCGAGACATTGTTCTTGGCATTGTTGCTGAAAACTTGCCTTTGAGTTCTAAAGTGCAAGACGTAATGTCGACAGATATCGTGAAGGTCACCAAAGGAAAAGGGATTGCGGATGTCGTTGATCAAATGGAGAGCAAGGGTGTTCGCCGTATGATCGTAGTTGATGAAGCTGGTAACGCCTGTGGCCTCGTTTCATCCGACGATATCCTGCAACTTGTTGCAAGGGAACTCAATGGTCTTGGTAGACTTGTTGAGCGCCAAGTGGAGAACGAAAAACTTCATAAGCCTCAACAGAACCAGCTGATGCTGTAGAAAGGGTCTACGTATGAAGTCAATTATATTATTAGCAGCACTTTTGGGTGCGGCCAATTTTTCTTTCGCTCAAGACAAAGCTTGGACAAAGTCAGGCGAGAAAAATCAAGATCATATTCAGATGCATGAACAAATGGCCAAGGCTCACCAGCAGACTGCCGATTGCTTAAAATCTGGAAAGTCAGAGGACGAGTGCCGAAAGGACTTCCATGATATGTGTAAAGAAGCGGGCGGCCCTGAAAAATGCGGGCCGTGGATGATGCACCATAAAATGGGAAAGAAAGCCAAGTAGGCAGGAGAATATATGCGGGTTGATTGCGATTGGAATGGTAAGCAAAATTTTGTGGCCAATGTGAACGGCTTTAAGATCCAAATGGATGCTGTTAAGCCGTTTGGCGATGAAAAGGATCCGACTCCGAAACGGCTGGTTCTTGCAGCCCTTTGTGGGTGCACTGGGATGGACGTCGTGGGCTTGCTTAAAAAGAACAAACAAGCACCAGAGAAATTCAGAATTGAAGCTGATGCTGCCATTGCGACTAATCACCCGCATGAGCTTAGGGACATCAAGTTAAAATATTTGATTGATGCCTCTTGTGGTCCAGCCAAGGTTGTTGAGGCTGTGAATCTTTCGCAGACTCGCTATTGCGCTGTGAGCAGTATGGTTTCGCGAGGAACGACAATTTCATATGATGTATCCCTCAATGGAAAAAAGATTTCTCAAGGAAAGTCTGATTTTCAAGGCGGGGCCTCACAGTCCGAGCAGACAAAAGGACTTGGCTCATGAAACCGCATCATGGCGAGATCAAATCTTTAAATTCTTCTGAGAGCATTAAGTTGTTAGAGCAAAACCGATTTGGCCATCTCGCGTGTCATACGAAGGATGATATCTACCTTGTCCCGATCGCCTACGCCTTTGAGGATGGATGTATTTATAGTCATTCAAAACTTGGCAAAAAAATCGAAATGATGCGCAAGAATCCTCAGGTCTGTATCCAAGTTGAAGAGGTAGAAAATTTTTATCAATGGAAAAGTGTCATTGCTTGGGGGCGATTCGAAGAGCTCATAGGCGACGAAGCCATAATAGCCATGCGTCGATTGATACAGAAAGTAGCGGAAAAAGAAGATGCTACTAAAAGATCAGAGTTGGAAATTGATCTCTCTGCCCAACTTGAATCTGCAATTATTTTTCGAATCAGAATTGAGAGATCAACTGGCCGATATGAAGGATTTTAGCTTTAATACTTTTAGGAGGTATTTATGGCAACCAATGTCATGACTGGACAAACTCAAGTCGCAATCGAACACGACTTTTCATGGATCCAAACGTACATCTTACGTCGCTTTCATCCGCGAAGCATTTTTATCGATTCGATCGGGCTTATTTGGTTCACATATTATTTTTTGGAATCATGATTGGAAAGCGGCTTTAGGTAGAGCGAGTTCGGCGATTTGATTCGTCAAATTTCGTCAGTTATCCACAAATTTTCTGATTTTTCAGTCGAAGTTTTGTGGATAACTGGGCCGATCGCCGGCCACCGGTCCCGAAGCTCCAGCCGCTATGCCATTTG
>JBKDHV010000096.1:0-19048 GCA_046336915.1 Bdellovibrionales bacterium | reverse complement strand
TCAGGTTCAATCGCCGAACTTCAAATTCCCGAGGTTTACTCTTCCAGCGGATCATCGAAAACTCATTCAAAACCGAACCCGTGACCTATCAAAAGATCACCTCGAGAAAATCTTAACTCCAGTCAAGTGCATATGCATAATCAGAAAATTTGTGGATAACTGACGAAATTTGACGAATCAAATCGCCGAACTCGCTCTAACTAAGGTGCACGAGTGTGCCGAAGCGGTCGGAGAGTTCTAGGGCCGAAATGACGAAGCCCGCTTTCAGTTTTGGAATCAGGATGGCGTTGTTGGTTGTGGTATGGCGAGACAGGACAATTTGAAAGCCCTGCGCCTTCACGCGATCCAAGACTTCGTATAACAGGGCCGTGTACAGACCCTTACGGCGGTGGCCGGGGAGAATGGCGCTGTTTCGCATGTAAAAAGTTTCGTGGTTGTACTGATCTCCTATGAACCAGCCGCAAAATTCTTCGCCTCGAAAAATGCAAAGGTTGAATTGGTACATCTGCGCAAGGTTTTTGCGAAGATGGGCCACTTGGCTTTGCTCAGCATCAGAGAGGACTTGGGTCAAATCCAGACTGGTATCATTCTCGATGAAGATGTTAGGTCCCCACTGTTTCCAATACTTTTGAAATTCCTCTTGGGGCAACTCAACAAATCTGTATTCAGGCGGCAATTGCGGCTTCATAGCTTAGCGTAACGTTTTCGACGCCAGGCGAGCAATAATTTTGTTCAACCCATCATCCTCTGCAAACTCTATGATGAAATGCCTTTTTAAAAGCCCACGTTCTCGACTAGAAGTCGAGAGTATGTTTTCGCTGCTCGTCGCCAAATTCTTTTTGACTGCTTCAAACCTTTAAGATAAGTTGGTCTTATCTTAGATAAGGAGGGACCGTGCGACTATTTCCCTTTTACTTTTTGATCCTTCTCACTTTTTCGACGCAAGCCAAGATTAATCGCTTCATTATCAACGGCTCGGAGCTTCAACCCTTTCAAGTTCCGCAAATGCAGACGCTCCAAGCCGTAAAGTGGCGGTGTACAGCCACTTTAATCGGTCCCCGGACGATTCTTACCGCTGCTCACTGTGTTGAATACCAGAACGCTTTTGAATTCGAACAGACATTTGGACCGACCGCTGACAACAAGTTTTATAAAGCAAGAATGATTCGCCATCCTGAATTCAATCCGAATAGGTTGGTACCCAACATACCCCTGGATTTTGCGTTTAAAAATGACGTCGCGTTAGGAATCCTTGATCGTGATGTCGAAAATCTTACTCCCTTAACGGTCACACGGCGGCTTCCCTTGATTCAAGAGGCCGTACTTTATGCGGGACGTGGATTGCCGACTTATCAAAGAATGTGGGGGCAGGGTCGAGTCACAACCCTGAGTGGTGACGGACTAACCTTAAGAGGGTTCGGTCAGAATATGCAGGTGGCTCATGGCGGAGATTCGGGCGGGCCGAACTTTATTGTCGACACGGAAACACGTGAGCTTCAAGTCTTCGCGGTCACGTCAACATCAACGCGTCAACTTGATTTGACTTCAAAATACAATTGGCCGGAGGCTTTGCCTTTTACTCAGGGAATCAGTCGTCTTTTCCCAGAGCCTGGCCCGCGCATGAGTTTTCGTGACCTGAACTTCATCGAAAGGACCGCACAAATCGAAAAGCTTCAAATTTGCGGTCTGAATTTGAAATGCCCCCCTGTGACGATGGATTAAAATCGAGACGTGTTGCGAAGTGGCAAGCACCAGGTCGCACCGCTGATTTCGACTCAAGTCAGTCGAGTTAAATCGACTATTGGGGTAGCCGTGCTGTCGGGCCCGGAATCTCACTCAAGCATGAATTCGGTGCCTGCCGAGACTTCCACTTTTTGTCTGTCTGTCTAAACTCTAGACAGGCAGGTCGCAGAAGGCGAGTTCCAGTCTCTGGCGAACGGGCTCACGGATCGAGGTCTATGGCGTGTCTCGCATCCCACCTATGTCAACTTGTGTCTCCAAGGGAGTTGCAAATGAAGTGTAGACGAGTCGCTCAATTAAAATGTACAGCTCGGAATTTAATCGGAGTGGTGGTGGCTCTTGCTGCGCTTCAGGCTCCTGCGGCCATGTGGAACGCAAAAAATCCCCCCTCTCGAAGCCCGGAAGCAGGTCCCTCGGTTGAGCTTTCTCGAGATGAATTCATCGTCGAGGAAAAGGAATCCGGTGTTTCTCGAGATATTTATGGGCAGCTCATGGAACTTTCTTACCGTGTCATCATCAAAAACCGTCTCACGGGTGCGACTCGCGAGACCACTCGCTGGGTTCGTTACGAAACCCAAAGAATTTTTGACCTGAATGTTCGCAATAATTCGGTCCAAGCTGAAGCCCAATCCCTTGGGATTCAGATCGAAACAAGTGACTCTGACGGCCGTGTGGTTGCGTGGAATGTCCCAATGACTAAGCGCCAGCTTCAAGAGTACGCAAGTCTGGAAACTCGAGCCGCCGTATTGGAAGAGCTTATACGCGCAAAAAATCAGGCCGCTCTGGTCGAAGATTTGAATCGCACGACCGAGCTGCAAACGATTCCCGAGGCACGAGAGAGAATTGAAGCACTTCAGAAAATCTTAGAATCCCGTCCGGCTTTGGCTCTTGTTGATTCGCAAAAACGAGCGAATCTGGTTACGAACACGATAAGGTGCCAACGGGGCCATCCAGGGAGATTCGTTCTTTGGTGTCATTCGTCAATTTGTTCAACCTGCGCAGTTTCAAACCGCTAGTGGCCTGACTCCTGGCGTGAGTTCGTTCTTCCTTCTTCAGGGAAATGCTTCGGTTTCCAAAGATGCCGATGTCCTCCGGATGCATCAAAGTTTGAGTCAAGCCTATGAGAAGGCCTCAGGAGAAGTCTACAGGGCCCTTCTTCGAAATCTCGATTTAAAAGTATCGCAAGCAAGTAGCTATGAAAATGTTGTGGTCCCTTATTTCGTCCGCGCTTCTGAAATTGTTCGAAAAGTCCGGGCAAATGAGACTCTGACGGCTCGTGAAGTGACATTCCTAAATTTGGTTATCAAGTGAAACATGATTTTTCAGTTGTCGAGAATGGACTCCCATGGTTTCAAGGCCGAGTTTGGCCAAGGCTTGATGAAACCTTCGGATGTTCGCGAGGCCCTGCGTTTTGCAGCTGAGGGTCGCACGTCCGACGCCTTTGTCGCGCCCGAAGTTTTGAACGAGGTGCGCAAGGCCATGTCAGCTCCGAAATGCCAGGCGGTCCTTCGCTAGAGTCGTACGACTTGGTCCCGCCTCACGAGAGGGGCGATATGAACTTTCGCCCTGGTCTTCCGTCTATCTTTTTAAGGGTGGCAAGCGGATTTCATAGGCAGGCAAGGCCCCCAGTTCTAGCATAGGGGTATGACAGCACTTCGTCTTCTTGTTTTGATTCTTTTCGCATCTTTCACTGTGAAACCCTTCGCCTTTGCCGACTATTACGATCCAGAAATTCCGGTGATTGAACTTTCCAAAGGTGACTACTATCGGTCTTCGCAACTGGTGAAATGGCAGCTTGAAACTGCGATTCAGAAATATGGAATTCGAACCCTCATCAATCTTCGAGGAGAAAACCCCGACAAGAAGTGGTGGCAAGACGAGTCGGCCGTGGCCCAGCAAAACGGTGTGAAGCACATTAACATCTCGATGTCGGCTAAAAGGATCCCCAGTCGCGAAAATCTTTTGAAACTTCTAGAGGCCTTTCGAACGGCGCCGCGTCCCCTGCTCGTGCATTGCCAGGCGGGTGTCGATCGCACCGGCGAGGCCTCGGCCCTCTATGCATGGCTTTATTTAGGTCGAAGTCGCGCTCAGGCCCGGGATCAGATTTTTCCCAGTATCATGAAGGCGAAGTGGTACTTCTTCGATGAGGTTTTTCAGAGCGAAAAGTGGGCCTATGAAGCTTACGATCCGTGTCGACAAGATTACGCCTACTTCGATCGCTTCAACTGCGCGCCCTAAGTCCAACCAATTCCCAGCGACGCAAATCCGAACCTCAAGGTCTCTTGAATCGGATCCCTCACTTTGCTGCGGCGCAATTCGAGTCCTGTTTAGGAATCTTAAAGACAAGTTGCCTAAAAAAGTCGCGATAGACGGAAACTATCGAGAGATTCGTTTTTTCTATTTTACTGCACAGGCCAGCTAGTTCAGAGTTATGTGAGATAACAAAACAAACCAGCACGAGGAGACAACGAATGGTGCAATTTAAACTTCGAAGCCTGATGCTTCTGGCACTCGCTTTTAGTTTTGCAGGAGAGTTGGCTTTGAGTTCGCCACCGAAAGACATGGCGAAAGCAGGGTCGACATCAAATGTATCAAATCAATTTTGGTGGCCGGAGAGACTCGATCTCGCGCCCCTGCGACAGCAGGGTGTCGAGTCCAACCCGATGGGCTCCAACTTTGATTATGTTCGAGAATTCAAAAAGCTTGATTTGAAAGCTGTCAAAAAAGATATCGAAAAACTGATGAAGACCTCTCAGGATTGGTGGCCTGCGGATTGGGGACACTATGGTCCTTTCTTTATTCGTATGGCGTGGCATAGCGCCGGAACCTATCGCGTCGCGGATGGTCGTGGCGGAGCCGGGGGCGGGCAGCAACGTTTCGAACCTCTGAACAGCTGGCCTGACAACGCGAACTTAGATAAAGCTCGTCGTCTTCTGTGGCCGATCAAGAAAAAATACGGAAGCAAAATTTCTTGGGCGGATCTGATGGTTCTGACAGGAAACGTCGCTCTTGAATCCATGGGCTTTAAGACTTTTGGTTTTGCCGGGGGTCGAGCCGATGATTGGGAAGCGGACCTTGTGTACTGGGGACCTGAAGCAAAGTTCCTGGAAGACAAGCGCTACAAAGGAGATCGTAAACTTGATAATCCTTTAGCGGCCGTTCAGATGGGCTTGATCTATGTCAATCCCGAAGGTCCAAATGGAAACCCAGATCCTTTGCTTGCGGCCAAAGACATTCGTGAAACGTTCGGTCGCATGGCGATGAATGATGAAGAAACTGTGGCTTTGATCGCCGGGGGCCATACTTTCGGTAAGGCTCACGGAAAAGCCGTTCCTTCAAAGTGCGTGGGTGTGGAGCCTGCAGCGGCCGGTCTTGAAGAGCAAGGTTTCGGTTGGACGAATAAGTGTGGAACTGGAAAAGGTGGCGACACCATCACCAGCGGTCTTGAGGGAGCTTGGACAGCCGCGCCCACGCAGTGGACGATGCAGTATCTCGCGAACCTTTACGCCTTTGAGTGGGAAAAATCAAAAAGCCCCGGTGGCGCTGTTCAGTGGGTTCCCAAGAATGGTGCAGGAGCAACCATGGTTCCTGACGCTCATGATCCTCAAAAACGACATGCTCCCATTATGTTCACAACCGACTTGGCGCTGCGTGAAGATCCTGAGTATCGCAAAGTTTCAAAGCGTTTCCTTGAGAATCCAAAAGAATTTGAACTCGCGTTTGCGAAAGCTTGGTTCAAGCTGACTCATCGAGATATGGGACCTCGCGCTCGTTATGTGGGAAGTGAAGTTCCGAAAGAATCCTTGATCTGGCAAGATCCGGTTCCTGCTGTGAACCACAAGTTGGTGGGCGCAGGCGAGATCGCAAACCTCAAGAGTCGAATCTTGAAGTCCGGACTGACGACGTCTGAACTTGTGCGAACAGCTTGGGCGGCCGCCTCTTCGTTCCGTGGAACCGACCTGCGTGGCGGTGCCAATGGTGGCCGCATTCGTTTAGCTCCGCAAAAAGATTGGGCTGTGAACAATCCTGAGGAACTGACCAAGGTGCTCTCGCGTCTTGAGAAGATTCAAAAGGATTTCAACAAATCTCAGTCAGGCGGCGTAAAAGTTTCTTTCGCTGATCTCGTTGTGTTAGGTGGAGCGGCTGCGATCGAGAAGGCCGCACAAACAGCTGGTTACAGTGTGAAGGTTCCGTTCAAACCGGGCCGAATGGATGCATCTCAAGAGCAAACAGATGTCAGCTCTTTTGCCGTTCTTGAGCCGAAAGCCGATGGTTTCCGAAACTACTACGGTGAAGGAAATTACCTTTCACCTGCCGAGAGTCTTGTTGATCGCGCGAATCTTTTGACTCTGACAGTGCCTGAAATGACGGTGCTGATCGGGGGCTTGCGTGTGCTCGATGCCAACTCGGGCCAGTCCAAGCACGGTGTTTTGACCTCTCGCCCTGGAACTTTGAGCAACGACTTCTTTGTCAACTTGCTGGATATGTCCACCAAGTGGCAGAAGTCTTCAAAGGGTGAAGGCCTTTATGAAGGGGTTGACTGGAAATCCGGTCAGCTGAAGTGGACAGCCACTCCTGTTGATTTGCTTTTCGGTTCGCACTCAGAACTTCGCGCGATTGCCGAAGTGTATGCGGCTGAAGATGGAAATCAGAAGTTTGTTCGCGACTTTGTTTCGGCTTGGAACAAGGTCATGGTGTTGGATCGTTACGACGTAAAATAGTTCAGAGCTCTCTTTTTGACTTGAGAGATTTTTCTCTCAACAAGAAACAAAAGCCGCTGCTGTCATAGGGCGGCTTTTGTTTTTGTGACGACACGTCCTGCTTGGACTGATTCTTGCACATTTCATTTTTGGAACGAGTCAATCGGCCTTTTCTTTTTAGTTTATCGAGGACTGACAAGGACCGAAGCTTGGATCCAAGATCAGGACTTTTCAGGAGGGCAATATGACGCATTCCGATCAGTGTGAAGTCTGCGGGAATTCCTACGATAAAATGATGATTGTTCTTATTGGATATCAGCGCCATCAGTTTGATAGTTTTGAGTGTGCCATCCACGCACTCGCACCTCACTGTCAACGCTGCGATGTGCGTATTCTGAGGCATGGCCATGAAAAAGAGGGCCTCTATTATTGCTGCGCCAGCTGTGCTCGGCTTTCCGGAGAAACTCGGCTACGGGACCGCGTTCCTGAAAATCCCTCTGCTTTTCGCGCTGAGGATTCAGCAAGGATCCAGTTTGAACCCTAAAATTCATATGGGTCTGTCGTTTAACAGGGAGTCAGATTTATGGAAAAAACATCTCGCACGCGAACCTATGAAGATCGAAGAGAGGCGGCCGAACGTTTGCTGCCTTTACTTGAAGATTTAAAGTCTGAGCATCCGCTGGTGATGGCAATTCCTCGTGGAGCTGTTCCGATGGCAAAATTAATTGCCGATTCTTTGAACGCTCCGCTTGATCTTGCACTGGCTAAAAAGATTGGCCATCCCTTGTATCCCGAATTTGCGATTGGGGCGGTTAGCGAAACCGGGGAAATCGTGATCTCAACGCCCCTGTATGACGTCGATGCGGAGCTTTTAGAAACGCGCGCGGTGAAAATCATTGAAACTCTTCTGCGGCAAAGATCGCAGTACACGGGTTTTGAACGCTATCACTATCCTCAGGGAAGAACCGTGATTCTGGTGGACGACGGGATCGCCACGGGGCTGACCATGTTGGCGGCCGTTCGCAGCCTCAAATCATTGGGTGCAAAAAAAATCGTGGTGGCGGCCCCCGTCGCAAGCCGCGAAGCGGTCGAGCGACTCAGGCTTGAGGGTGTTGAAACCCGAATCGATTACATTCCCCAAGAATTCGGTTCGGTCAGCTATTTCTACAAAAGTTTTGAGCAAGTTTCAGACTCGGAAGTCGGAGCCTACTTTCAAATCCGAACCCGAGAGATTGAAATTGAGGACACCCATCGAAAAGTGAAGCTGAAGGCCGTGATCGGTCAGCCGGCGGCCCCCGTGGGAATCGTCGTTTTCGCTCATGGCGGGGGCAGTGGACGCATGAGTCCTAGTCAGCAATTTGTGGCCGATGTCTTCAATCGCCAGGGACTTGTCACGGTTCTAGCCGACCTGTTAAGTGAAGACGAGGCCCAAGATCGCTCGCGCACATTTGATATTGAACTTCTCGGAGAGCGCACCGCTTTGCTCGTGGAATGGGCGAAACAGAACCTGCCGGATCGGCAACTTCCCCTGGGAATTCTGGGGGCAGGCACGGGAGCTGCGGCCGCGCTGCAAGCTGCGGTCAAGCGCCCCGAGCTTGTCGAGGCCTTGGTTCTGCGGGGTGGACGACCGGATCTGGCCGAGGAAACTTTGAAGTCCCTGCGATGTCCTGTGCTCTTTTTGGTCGGGGAAAAAGATCAGGGAGTGTTGGAGCTGAATCAAGATGCCTATCGCAAAGTTCAAACCACGAAGAGCTTTGAAGTGATTCCTCAGGCCACTCATCTTTTCGAAGAGCCCGGAGCTCTCGAGAGGGTCGCTGACAAAGCCCTTCGATGGTTTCTAAGATTCTTCGCTCGGGAAAGACTTTTGAACTCTTTGACGGATCCCCCTCTGTTCCCTTAGCCGGATAGGTGCGAAACCGATCGCCCGGGTCGGAGGGTCGAGAGCCGTCGGGGACCTCGCAACACGAGTTCGATCCCTGGTCTAGTCGTTTTAGGCTCGCAAAAAGACCAGTCCCGAAATCCTCCACTGGTCGGGTGACCCGTTTGTCACTAAACTGAGTTAAGTATGGCAAAGTTGCGATTCCTTGTCGTTGAAGACGAACCCGATATCCTAGAGTTCAATTCAATCATGCTCATGAATGGTTTCGTCTGTGACGTCGTCAAAGCGAAGAATGGTCAAGAAGCCGTTCAAGTCCTGCAAAAAGATAAAGAGCCTTTCGATTGCATCATCTCCGATTATTCTATGATTGGGGGCAATGCCGATATCCTGCATAAATACGTTCTTCAACATCATCCTGAGTTGCCATTCCTGCTGGCGACGGCAGGATTCTACTCGGATTACAAAGCTCTTCTCAGTCGTCCTAAAGAATCCTATTTGCAAAAGCCCTTTGAGGGAGATCAGCTGATTCAAGCGGTGAAAAAGCTGATCAAGATGACCGAGGAACAAGAAAATGCCATGACTCATTCGAAGTATGTGCCGATGTCATGGACGATTTTAAGTAAACTGAGCAAAGCCCCTGGTGATATCTACATTCAGATCAATCCGGCGAAGTACACTCGCATCTTGAGGAAGAATGAAGGTCTGGTTTACAATGATCTTCTGAAGTACGAAGCCAAAGGGGCGAAGTTTCTTTACGTTGATCGTCGAGAATGGAAGTTCTTCGTTTTCGGATTCCTCGAGCTTGTGAATGCTCTGATGTTGATTGAGCGTTACCGAAACGAGCCTGCTGAAATCCTCAATCTTTCCGGCCACGTTCAAGAAGTCCTTCAAGCTTCAATTAAAAGTTTCGGATGGACGCCCGAAGCGCAAGAGGCGGCCCACAAGAACATCCAGATCGTTAAAAAACTGATTGAGAATCAAACAGCGCTTAAAATTTTTCGTGATGTTTTCAACAACACGGAAAAAACCCACGGATTACTTCACTCGATCTTGCTGAGCTATGTGATCAACTTGGCCTACACTGGGAACTCGCATATCGAGCAGCCTCGAGATCTTGAGTATCTGACACTTGCAGCTTTTGTGCATGATGCGACTCTTGATGAGCATCTGATTCGCAATGAGACGTCGCTGGTGAAAGCGGTGCTGCTAGATATCGGGGCAAACAAAAAGGATCGATTGGAAGTTCAAGAGCATCCGGAAAAAATCTATCGAATTCTTGAAAAATGGGCAGGCTCGACGGAAGAATTTCTTCAGGTGCTCGTTCAGCACCACGAAACTTTGGATGGACAAGGATTTCCAGCCAAAGTCGATCGAACGAAGATCGGCAAATTGGCCCAGGCCTTTATTGTGTCCCATGAGCTCACAGAGCTCTATCTTCACAGTCGCGATATCAATAAGACCTTTCACGAGCTTTCTGCGCTCAAGAATCAGCTATCCTGCCAACCCTATGATTTTTTTGAGGCCAATCTGAAGCTTCTCGAAAACGCAATCGACGCCCGCACAAGTTCTTAGACGCGGAATATTTGAATCAAAAGGAATCTTTGAGGTGTTGCCAACTAGGCAGCGGAATCCTTTTTCGACCCCGCGCTTTGGCAAAGTTGAAGCACTTTGGGTCCGATCTCTTCAAGGGGAAGAACGAATTCCGCTCCGCCGCGCTGGATGGCCTCTTTGGGCATTCCGAAAACTACGCAGGACTCGGCGTTCTGAGCGATGGTGCGCGCCCCTAGATCCCGCAGGGTCTTTAACTGCCGCGCGCCATCCGCGCCCATACCTGTAAGCACGACGCCAGTGACATGGGGTAAGCGTAGATCCGCAACGCTTTGAAAAAGATAATCAACAGACGGTTTATGTCGATTCACCGGTGGCGCATCCGTGATGTGAATGTAGGCTTTCCCTTGGCGAACGCGAACTCCCATTTGCGAGCCCCCAGGCGCGATCAGGACTCGGTTCGCGCGGATCTCGTCTCCATCGGCAGCCTCTTTGACTTCGAAGGGGCATAAAGAATTCAAGCGCTCGGCAAAAGCCGCTGAAAACACGGGCGGAATATGCTGCACAATTAAGATCGGAGGAATCTCCCGAGGCAAAGATTCCAGAACCACTCGTAGGGCTTCTGTGCCTCCTGTCGAGGCTCCCATCACGATTAAGGATTCAACATTGATGGCACCGTTCGAGATCGCGCGTCGGGCGCGGCGAGTTCCCACATGAACATTGGCCTGAGCCGCAGCCGCAAGGCGATCGCAGACCTCTCGGGAAAGTTGAGAAAGATTGGGACCCGCAGGCTTTTGAATATAATCGACGGCCCCGGCAGCCAAGGCGTCCAGGACGTAGGTTCCTTCTTCGCGACTGATCGAGCTGATCATGACCGTAGGAATCTTGTAGCGAGGTTGAAACTTCTTTAAAAGCTGCACGCCATTCATTTCGGGCATATGAATGTCGAGGGTGATGACATCAGGACGTTGAGTCTCGAGGGCTTTCAGGACTTCTGAAGGCTTTTCAAGTTCGGCGATCACTTCAAAGCGAGAATCCAGCTTGAGGATGTTCTTTAAGAGCGTTCGAATAGTTTTCGAATCATCGACAATCATCACTTTGATCTTTGAGCTCAAGGAAGGTTTCGCGACCTTTTCAGTGCTGGTCGAGGAGGCGCTGGGAAGATCCGATCTGACAATCATTTTGATCTTCGCGCGAATTTCATTGCCGGCCTGAGTGAGATTTTCCAAAGAGGGCTTTTCCACGTAGTCCCTCGCGCCCGATTGAAGGGCCTTCTGCGCAAGGCTCGTATCATCTCGGTTGATCGAAGAGATCACGAGCACCGGTGTGGGATCCGTCTTTTCTTTTAAAAAGCCAAGACCATCGAGTTCCGGCATGTGAAGATCCAGAGTGACCACATCAAATTTTTGTTTCTTTAGCAGTTCAAGTCCTTCGCGGCCATTCTTTGCGACACCCGCGATTCGAAAGCCCTCTTCGGGAACCAGAATCTTTTTCAGCAGAGCATGAATGGCCGGAGAGTCATCAATACAGAGGACCTGCAGGGGCTTGGTCGGTGCGGGTTTCAAAACAGGTTCAGGCAGTCGGGTCTTCGCACTCTTCGGTGTCGGATGCTGGTAAATCGAAGGCCCTACAGATTCGATCGGCACGGAGAGTCCATTCAACGACTCGGAAAGGCCCAGTATCAAGAATCCACCTTTTGACAGGGATCTCAGCAGTCGTTTGGTCACAACTTCGATCTGCGAAGAATTAAAATAGATAAAGACATTGCGACAAAAAATGAGATCAAACTCTCGACCCTCCAGAAAAGGATCCAGATTCAAAAGGTTCGCCGTCGTAAAGTGACAGTGGGCCTTTAATTCTTTTCGAACCTTTGAGTAGTCTCGCACGGATCCCGTTCCGCGTACCCAGGAGCCTTCAATGTACATGGCAGGGGATTGTTTCAGCTCTTCAGCTTTGTAGACCCCATTCTTGGCCAAGCGGACAGACTCGGGGTCCACATCCGTGCCCCAGATCTCGAACTGAACGTCGGGTGCAACCGCCTTCAAGTGAAATTGAAAGAACATCGCCAGCGAGTAGACCTCTTGCCCTCGGCTGCAGGCAGCGGAAAGAACCCGAATGGTTTTATCGGGCCGTTGGCGCGCAAGTTCGATAACCTTGGTTAAACCCCGATTCAGAAGGAATTCGAAATGGGCGAACTCGCGAAAGAAAAAGGTGTGATGGGTCGTCATTAAGGACAGCAGCGCTTGGGATTCCGTCTCACGATGCTGCTTCAGATGCTTCAAGTACTCTTCAAAAGTCTCAAGGTTCAGTCGCAGCATGCGAGTCTTAAGGCGATTTTCCACCATGGGAAATTGGCGAGGACCAAGTTGAATCCCCGCCATTTCATTGACGATTCGGGCCACTTCCTGAACCGCTGAGTGAGCGGCAGAACCAGGCTGGCTTGCCACGACTTTTACTCCTCGAAGCCGGGGTCATCTGAAGAGGGCACCACATCGGCTCCCACGGCTCGTTTAGACGAAGTCGGGAAGGTGCGAGCATGGGCAGACTTTGTTTCGGCGCGTGTCTTCTTTCGGAAGGGGACGGTGTTCGAAGGAGAGGTTGCAGGCTTAGCGTGCTCTTCCGAAGGATCAGTCACCCGGCCATTCACTTCAACCATCAGGTCTTGAACGATTCCATTCAGCGCTTCGGCTTGCGCACGAAGTTGTTCGGCTGAAGAGGACGAACTTTGCGCGGCGGCCGAGTTCTGCTGAGTCACCTGTTCCATTTGGCCAACGGCCTTCGAGATCTCTTTAATCCCAGCGGCCTGCTCACTGGAAGCGACAGCGATTTCTGACACGAGCGAGTCGACGCTCACAACGTTGGCAATGATCTCTTCAAGGGCCTCGTGGCACTCATGGACGGTTTTTGTTCCCATTTCAACTTTTTCTCGAGAGGTGCGGATCATGCGCTCGACGCGAGTTCTAGATTCCGCGACGATGCTTTCCACTTTCTTGATCGACTCTTCAAGAAGGCTTGTGATTTCTTTTGCGGCGTTGCCTGACATTTGTGCGAGATTTCCGACCTCTTCAGCCACAACTGAGAAGCCTTTTCCGTATTCGCCGGCGCGCGCCGCTTCGACAGAGGCGTTAAAAGACAGGAGCTTAGTTTGAAAGACGATTTCATTGATGACTTTTGTCTTCTGGCCGATGTCTGAGATCAGACGGGTGATCTCGCCCAGCTCTTGATTGCTGTGTTCCATTTGATTGGAAATATCCGAGTTGGTCGAGTCGATTTCACCGATGGCTTCTCGCATTTGATCGACGATGTTTTTACCGCGCTCGGCTGCGTCTTTGGATTGCGCCGACACCTCTTTGCTGCGATTCGCAGATTCCGCGTTCTTTTCGACCATCGCGCTGATCTCATCCACAGCGGACATCGTTTGCTGAAGGGCTGCGGCTTGTTCTGTCGCGGATTCCGAAAGTTGAACCGACTGCTCGGCGATCTTGGCCGACGCATCGTTGACCTCAACGGAATTGGAGTTCAGGACCGAGGTCATCACATTAAGAGATTTTGAAAGAACGACGGAGAACCAAATGCTCAAGGTGAGGGCTAAGAAGGTCGCAATCGAGATCGCGATCGCAAATCGCACCTTCGCGTTGCGAATGGCTTCGAATGCATCTCTTTCCGATGTGGCGACGAGCACGGACCAACCGAGGTCGGTGATCCACTTCGGACTCTTAATGTTGAAGTAGCCTACAACTTCGCTATGCTTGTCGTTGGGGCTGTACTCGAGCCCCGCGCCCTGAAGGCCTTGAATCGCCTTTTTCGCCAGAGCGTGGCCTTCCTTTAAAAGATGGCGTTGCATGGTTCCCGCCGCATGGCCCTTTTCCACGGCTTCATTTTGAATCGCAAGGCCTTCCTTATTCAGGACGTAGACCTCTGTGTCGCGCAGGCCCACTTGCTCCAAGGATGTGAGAAGATCCTGGATATCAAACTTCATCCAACGCTCACCCGCTCGATTCGTGACAACTCCAATAATTTCACCTTGGCTGTTCTTGATCGGAGCTGAAAAGCTACTACCATAGCGGGTTTCGCCA
This sequence comes from Bdellovibrionales bacterium, assembly GCA_046336915.1. GTDB lineage: Bacteria > Bdellovibrionota > Bdellovibrionia > Bdellovibrionales > Bdellovibrionaceae. The sequence continues at coordinate 5,105 of JBKDHV010000096.1, read as the reverse complement.
ACCCCGAGCTTCACGAGGGGATCCGCGAGGAAGTCCTCAACGAAGGTGCCTGCCATATTCACTTTCTTGTCGTCCGTTGTTTTGCCGGCCAAAATTGATTTGAACCAAGGCTCTTGAGAAAAATCATGGGCTTTTAGAGCGTCTTGGTTGACCTTGACGCCATTGACGTCCCTCTGATTTGAGGCCACGAATCGCCCTTTGCTGTCGACGACAAGAATCAGGTCATAGATCCCGTAAAGACCGATGTAGGAATCAAGGGCCCCTTGCATTTCCTGAGGCTTAAGCGAGCGAATCGAGTCGTTGACGGCGAAGGCCTGTACATCCCCGTAGCGTTCGTAGAATTGGGCGGCGATGGCTTTGCCTAAGCTTTCGGCGTAATTGGCGAAGTTGTCCATGCGGCCTTGTTCGTAGTCGCGGCTGAAGTTTTCAAGACTGATCCAGGATCCCGCGCCAAGGATGGCAAGAGTGGCGAGCGATAGCCCCAACAGCTTGGTGCGAATCGAAAGTCCTTTTGTTTTCTTCATACGCCTCCTCATTTCCGCTCAACTGGCTTGCGCTCGTGTGACGGCGCTTCGGTCTTCCACCGAGAGCGCTTGGGCCACATTCAAAAGCAAAACAAGTTGTTCGTTCTTTCGAAAGACGCCTGTGACAGCGTCATTAATTTTTGATTCTTCAAGCGCGGGTTTTTCCGCGATCTGATTTTCGCTTAGTTGCACAACCGCGTTGACTTGGTCGACCATCATTCCCAGTCGATAATCGCCTAGGTCCAGAATGATCACAGCTGTTTCTTCACTTCGTTGGGGTTTAAGACCCAATTTTAAGCGAAGATCCATGACCGAGATAATCAAACCCCGCAGATTCATAATTCCTAAAAAGTGAGCCGGTACTTGAGGGATCAAGGTGATATCGGGCACTCCGATGACTTCTCGAACTGAAAGAAGGGGAATCGCAAATTCCTCGGTCCCCAAATTAAAACAAAGATAGCGGTGAGTTTGGCTCATGCTGATTTCGCTCCTTCAACTCGGGTGTCGGGTGTTGCCACCGGAACAGGGGTGCGTTTCCGTTTCAAAAGATCAACAGGCTCGAGAATTAAAGCGGGCTTTCCATCTCCGAGAATTGTGCTTCCGCTGACACCTTTTAAGCCTTGAAGTTCGGGCCCCAAGCGTTTTAAGACGATTTGATACTGGCCCAAAATGTCGTCAACCGTGAGGGCAAAAGGCTCAGGTCCTGATCGTACAACGATCGTGATTTGATCCTGCATAGTTTGAGGTGTTTTCAATCCAAAAAAATCACCCAGTCGGAACAAAGGAAGATTTTCTCCGCGCAGAAGTATGACATCGCCTAGCGGAGTCGATTTCTGCACTTGATGATCGCGAGTCGAAACCGTTTCGTAGACATGACTGAGAGGGAATACAAATTTCTCGTGCCCGTAACGAACCACGAGAGCGTCCAGGATGGCGAGAGTCAAAGGCAGAACAACTCGGAAGGTCGTGCCCTGTCCTAGTTTTGAATCAATTAAAACTTCTCCACCGATTTCGTGGATGTTTGTTTTTACAACATCCATGCCGACTCCGCGGCCCGACACATCGGTGACCTGTTCTTTCGTTGAAAATCCGGGAGCAAAGATCAGCTGATAGGCGTCTTTGTCCGACAGAGTTTGATCGGGCTTCAGCAGACCCTTGCGTTGGGCCTTTTGAATCAGGGTTTGGGGATTCAGTCCGCCACCATCGTCTTGAACTTCGATCAACAGGCGGCCGGACTGATGATAAGCTCGAAGGGTGACGCTTCCTTTTTCGGGTTTACCAGCGGCCTTTCGAGCCTCAGGCGACTCGATCCCGTGGTCCACAGCGTTTCGAATCAAATGCACTAAGGGATCGTTGATGCGCTCGAGAACCGTTTTATCAAGCTCGGTCTCTTCGCCCTGCAAATGCAGCTCCACATTCTTACCAAGGGCTTGAGCCGTGTCTCTCACGATTCGAATCATTTTCTGGAAGGTGGGCTTCACGGGCGTCATGCGAAGGCTCATCGACGTGTCTTGAATTTCTTTGCCCACTTTTTCAAGCTGATGAACGGTCTTGATCAATGCCGGTGAGCCACTTTTCAAAGCTTGCTCGCGCATCACACTTTGAAGAATGACCATCTCGCCAACAAAGTTCAAAAGCGATTCCACTTTCGAGAGAGCAATCCGCAGACTCTCCTCAGGGGCGGCCTTTCGAGCCGGGGAGGCCGCCGCGCTTGCGCTGGGAGCTGCCATCTCACTGACGGCGACTGTCAACTCAGGAGCAGGTGATGGCAAAGACTCACAGATCCTAACCTCGTCAGCCGTCGGAGCCGGGGCCACGGAGACAAGTGTTTCAAACGTGGGACTTTCTGAAGGTGTCTCGGGGGTCTCAGTCTTGGAAGCAAGTTGAGACTCTTCGGCTGGGGTGTCAGCTTTCACTTGAGTCATTTCAACCAAGAGATCTTCAAACTGGAAAGTCGCATTCAAATCGCCCTTCAGGGTCTCGATCATGCGAGAGATAAAGTCGTTACAGCGAAGGAGAAGATTCACAACAGAAGGGCTTGCCGGCAACTCCTGGTTTTTCACCTTTAGAATGAAAGTTTCGAACTCGTGGGTCAGGCGACCAAACTCTAGGAACCCCACGGCTTTCGAAGAGCCTTTCAGATTGTGAGCCAGTCGGAAGATTTTATTCAGATTTTCTGAATTCTGCGGGTCTGTCTCGAGAGACAGAAAACATTGCTCAACGTCGGCCACAGCTTGCGCGGCTTCGTCGAGAAATCCCAGCTTAAGTTCACGTTCAAAATCATCCATCCGACTCTTCACATATCGGTCTTTCTGAGTCGTGGGATTATACTTAGTCGTCTAAAAAATGCGTAAGATGATTCCGACAGGACTTTGGACTCGTTTCAAACCGAAACAAAAATGAGAGCAATGGAGGTCATAAGAAGAGTGGGGGTGTACCTTCGGCCGGGAGCTGACGAGTTTTTCCCTCGCAGCCGCCAATTTGGGGTCACATTTTAAGAAACGCAGGACCTACACCCTACAGAGATTTCAGAAGATCTTTCGCTTCTTGGATTCGCTCCACATCGGAGGCATCCAGGGGTTTTAAGGACGTGGCCTTTTGTAGTTCCTGTTTCGCCTGAGAAGCTTTCTCAAGCTTTATCAAGGCTTTAGCATAATCCACATGAAAACCGGGGCTGTCGGGGAAGGTCGCAACGGCCTTTGAAAGATGGGTCTCAGCTTCTTGCACTGTGCCCCAGCCAAGCCCTAAAGGCATGCGCATCACTTTGGGTGTCTCGGAAAGTTTCAAGTGAACCCGTCCCAAAAGATAATAGGCAAGACCCAGCTCATAGGTTCCCGCATTGTTGAGCTCGATGGCTTTCTGGGCATCGTTTCGTGTGAGAAGAACGAGCTCGCGAGTCTCGAGAACGCCTTTGAACAGAGCAATTTTCCCAGCCGCGATCGCTCGGCGAAGATAGCCGTACATATTTTGCGGATTGGCTGTGATCACTTGCTCGGCCACGGACTTGGCTTCCTCATAAGTCGCAAGCTGTTTGGTCTTATCCTTCATGCGATCGGCCGTGCCGACCAAGGCGCGCGAATGGCGCCACAGCAGATCCTGATTTTGAGGCTGTGTCTTAAGAGCGGCCGTCGTGAGTTCAAGAGCCTTCTCTGGATTCAAATCGAGAAAAGCCGCATCGATCGCGCTCCAGTTCGCAGCGGAGGTCTCGTTGGCCTTCGCTGGGGCGCCCTTCTTCGCTTGCGCGACTGCAGCTTGCGGCGCCTGAAGGATCAGGGCGCTCATCGCCAGGAGGGCTGTGAATTGAAAAACGGCCGTCAGCCGCTGAACCGCTTGACGAGTCTGAAAGGTTTGAATCATAGGTTCCCCTTCGGGTCATTTAAGAAAGCGACCCAGTTGTAAGTTGACGTGACCCCCCTATCTCACAAGGACTTTGAGGAAAAATCAAATAAATTGACAGCCGAGTTCGGGCAAACCTATCCTCGAGAGAACAGATAAAAATTGTTGTTCGACATCGGGTGCGCCCGAAATGAAGGCGACATCAAGAGGAGGATTTATGAAGCACTATCGATTGTGGCTGCTTGGATGCGCTGTGTTTGGAAGTCTTGCTCTCGTGACGCCGGCGCAAGCACAACTGCGTGACCGCGCCTCTGTCTCGTATGAAGTTTTGCCCGAAAAATCTGATGTTTCAGCGCAGCAAACAGAGGTGAATGTCAGTCATCGTTTCATGTTCGATACCGAGGGCGAAAAACTTCTGACGGCGACTCTGTCTTATCGAGAAACGGTCTTTGACTTTGAAGGTTCCGACAACCCTGGTTTTGAAGGTTCGAACCGCCGAGTTCAGATGATCGTTCCCCAATTTACCTATCTTCATATCTTGAACGAAGAGTACTCGTTGATTGTTCAGGCCCGACCTGGATTCTTCGGAGACTTTCAAGGTGGTTTTGGAAAAAGCTTTCGACTGGAAGGATCATTCCTTTTCAGCAAGCCCTACAGCGATCGGCTGACTCTCGGGTTCGGTCTTGCGAACGGAAGTAACTTCGGACGGGTCCTGACCGTTCCTATCGTTCAAGTTCTGTACTTCCCAACAGAGAAGATCATGATCGATGCGCTTTTGCCTGTACGGGCCGATGCTCTCTATCTTTTCTCAAAAGATTTCGAAGCGGGAGCCTCCTTCAATATCACGGGTTCCAACTACCGAATCGAAGCCAATGACAACCTAGGGGCCGAGCAGTTGGAATTTGCCAACATTACCCTTGGAGGAATCGCACGACGGCAAGTTCTCACAAACCTTTACCTATCGGGCGAACTTGGCACGACCGTGATGCGTAGATTTAATTTTGTTGATGGTCCGAACGAAATCGATGAACTCGAGCCCGACAACACTTTCTACGCACGTGTCGGACTGCAGTACCGGTTTTAATTTGAACAGAAGAAAACGAAGGCCCCTAGCAGGCTACGCAATTTTCGGCGTCGCGACGAGGGGCTTTGCGACCATCACGCGATTTCGACCATTATTTTTGGCTTCATAGAGAGCATCATCAACAGCCTTAAACAAATACGACAGATTCTGCCCCTTGGGAT
>JBKDHV010000095.1:0-5904 GCA_046336915.1 Bdellovibrionales bacterium | reverse complement strand
CACCGAGCTTGCTCTAAAAACCTCAAGCAACTGGCGTCATCGGGAAAAAGGCGGTCAAAATCTTGTAGATTCTTGGGGTATTCCAAATCACCTATATTCGACCTGAAGCCTCAACTCCAGTCAAGTGCATATGCATATTTGTGAATTCTTTTTTCTATGAGCATAAGAAAATTCAAAGCTACATTGTTCCGTCAGTCTCTATGTGCCCAAGTGTTCACACAGGGGATCGATTTTTTATTGAAAAGAATGCTTCCTACGAGCGTGGAAAAGTATATGTTCACAGCCTTCCTTCTGACCCAAGCGACATTTTTATCAAACGACTTATTGGTCTTCCTGGTGATAAAATCAGCATTCGAAACGGAGATCTGTTCATTAACGAAAAGTCCTTGTTTGTTTCAAAACAACCTGCTGGCCATCAACTCATAGATGGATGTTCTCAAAGATTACTTGGTGAGCTTGCCGGCTTTTCAAAGACGGAAGCGATGATTTATGAGGCGAGTATTGATGATCAAAGCATTTCATTTTTGTTCCTCGGTTCTTCCATGAATGATTTTCAAGAAATTCTGGTTCCTTCGGGTCAATACTTTTTCATCGGGGATAATCTCAATCTTACATACGACAGTCGGACTTATGGTTTGGTGGAAGCCAATGATATAAAAGGTAAAGCTTTGTATTCCTATTTTTCAAGTCATGCAGGCCAGGTATTTTGGAGCCGAATAGGTCATAAATACTAGAAGGGTTAAAGATAGCTTTAGTCGAATGTATTGGATTAAGCAGCCCACTCCAGACAAAAAGTTCGAAAGCTATCTACGTCTGCCCGCCAGCCCAGACACAGCTAGAAGTTAAGCTTATTGACATTCGCCTTGGACAGAGCCACCCCCAATAGGATAGTTTTTGGACACCAAAAGATTGGGAGGTCTCTCGTGTTAGTAAAGATTGTGGCTTTCGTATTATTAGGGACTTTAATGATGTATTCGACTAGCTTTGCGCAACCGCAAGTCGTCGGGGTGCAACCTTCAGTTAGCCGACGCGCGATTGTCTGTGACAGTTGGCAGTGGATTGGCAATGGCGCTGTGACGTGGGGGTGTATGTCGACTCCTCGCGAGACGAGTGTGGCTCATGGACTGACTGCGGACCAGGTGATTTTCTCCTTGCAGGAGCAGATCAATCAGCTCGAGGCAAGAATCAAGGCGCTGGAAAAGCGATAAGGTCCAAGCGCCCCGAGCCCTGCTTCAACGCTGAGCGGGGTCTTCAGAAACCTGGACAAAAGCCGAGCCCCCGGAACGCCAGCGCCTGCAATTCATTTTGCAATCTGCCGGAATCTTGCCAAAATTTTCCTATGAAGGAATTTCTGAGTGGTAACCGAGGCTTCGGTTACATTCTGGTAGTTGTCGCGCTTGTTATCGCCTCATGGGCGAGCTCTCTTGAGACCAAAATGGTGCTGGTGACTGTCGCTGGCCTTGTTGCGCTGACCACTGTCTTTCGCCCCCAAACGCTTTCTCCATTTCTAAGGGCTTGGATTAAGCTCGGCGAAAGTCTTCAGAAGATTGTGAACCCTGTTGTCCTACTTCTTTTCTACCTGACTTTCTTCACTCTTTCTGGAATCGCACTTCGAATCTTCAGAAAGAACTTCTTCGATCTACGCTGGGAGCCGAATCGTCTTTCGTATTGGAAAGAGCCGGCCGCTGCCGCAACAACGAGCATGAAGGATCCCTTTTGATGGAAGAGCTTAAGGATTTCTATCGATTTCTGATGGCGCGAAAAAAGTATTGGCTCGCGCCAATTCTCATTACTCTTTTTCTATTGGGATTTTTGCTTTTCGCAACGAGCGGAACGGCGATTGCTCCCTTTGTGTACACGCTCTTTTAGCTATGAAAATACTTGGCATCTCGGCCTTTTATCATGACAGCGCCGCCGCCCTAATCGAAGACGGCCGCATTCTTGTTGCCGCTCAAGAAGAGCGTTTCACCCGAGTGAAGCATGATGCGAGCTTTCCGAAAAATTCTGTAGAGTTCTGCTTAAAGGCAACTTCCACGCGCCCGGACGAGATTGACGCCATTGTCTTTTATGAAAAGCCCTTTTTGAAATTTGAGCGTCTGGTTGAGACCTACCTTGCCTTTGCCCCCCGAGGCTTTCGTTCTTTTGCGACCTCAATGCCCCTGTGGTTGACAGAAAAGCTTTTTCAAAAAAGTCTCTTGAAGGACAGTCTTGTCCAGTTGGGATTTTCCCCGAAGACGACGCGCTCTCGAATTTATTTTTCAGATCACCATCTTAGCCACGCGGCGAGCGCGTTTTACCCATCACCTTTTGCCGAAGCCCTGGTTTTGACAATGGATGGGGTCGGAGAGTGGACCACTACATCGGCTTATCTAGGCAAAGTATCGAAGCTCGAAAAATGGCGCGAGCTGCATTTCCCGCACAGTCTGGGGCTTCTTTATTCGGCGTTTACCTACTACTGTGGATTCAAGGTGAACTCGGGCGAATACAAACTGATGGGCCTAGCCCCTTACGGTCGGCCGTTGTTTCGAGAGAAGATTCTCAAAAAGCTGATCGACATCAAGCCTGATGGCTCGTTTAGGTTGGATCTTCAGTATTTCAACTACTGCACGGGCCTTACGATGACCAATGAAAAGTTCAATGAACTTTTTGGCGGACATTTTCGAAAGCCTGAAGAGCCCCTTCGGCAAGTGCATATGGATCTGGCGGCTTCGATTCAGTCGGTCCTCGAAGAGGTTGTGCTTCAGCTGAGCCGTGATTTACAAAAAAATTCAGGCGCTGAGAATTTGGTTCTGGCTGGCGGTGTCGCGCTGAACTGCGTTGCCAATGGGCGCCTTCATCGCGAAAAAATCTTTAAAAATATCTGGATTCAACCCGCAGCAGGCGACGCGGGTGGGGCTCTTGGGGCGGCTCTTGCCTTTTATCATCTTGAGAAAAATCATCCCCGGGCTTTGGATAACTCGGATCAAATGCGCGGGGCCTACTTGGGCCCCACCTACTCGAACGTCGAGATTGAACAAACCCTTCGGGCGCGGCGCGCCCGCTTTCATCAACTTTCGCAAGGCGAGATTCTTGAAAAAACGGCCCAGGCCCTGAAAGCAGGAAAGGCCATCGGTTGGTTTCAAGGCGCCATGGAGTTCGGCCCTCGAGCTTTGGGAAATCGCTCCATTCTTGCAAGCCCCCAGACCCCGGGGATGCAGAAGAATTTAAATCTCAAGGTAAAGTTTCGCGAATCCTTTCGTCCCTTTGCGCCCGCGATCCTGGCGGAAGAAGTTCAGAACTGGTTCGACTATTCAGAGACGTCTCCGTACATGCTGATGGTCGCGCACGTTCTTGAAAAGCATCGAAAGTCACTCGCGAGCGAAGCCCTTGCGGCGACAGGGCTTGATCTTTTGAATCAAGAGCGCTCGACGATTTCGGCGGTCACGCATGTGGACTATTCGGCACGTTTGCAAACCGTTCATAGGGAAACGAATCCGAAATTTCATGCGCTAATTTCAAAATTCCACGATCTGACAGGTTGCCCAGTTCTCGTGAATACCAGCTTTAATATTCGCGGTGAGCCGATCGTGTGCTCGCCCGAAGATGCCTTTCGTTGTTTTATGGGAACGCATCTTGATGTCCTCGTCGTCGAAGATTTTTGGCTTGAAAAGCAGGAGCAACCTGCCGAACTTCAGGCTGATCACCGCCATCATTTTGAGCTCGACTAGCTGGGGACCCTATTGCTGCAAATAGGTTATAAAATTCATGATCTTAGGGTGTATTAAGCGGGATCTCCCGTGATGCGTTATGTGGGGTTTCAAGATCCCATCTTAAGCTTGTTTTAAAGGCCTTTCCTCGCTATCAAGGGGACCTCAATTTAGGGGGATTCTTCTGTGAAAATCATTCTTGCGTTGGTTTTTTTCTTGGGTTTTGCATTATCAAGCGTTCACGGCCAGTCTTCATCGCAAAGTCCGCGGATTCGATCGCGAGTCCTCGCGCCCGATGAACTCGTTCGCCAATACCAAATTTCTGTGGCTTCAATGATCAACAACCTTCCTACTCATGCGCAACACCGTGGTGCGGTGGCGGCCTCTCCGACTCAGCAGTATCAATTCCATTGGACCCGGGATGGGGCTTTGGTTTGGCAAGCCCTCCTGCGAGTTTATCAAACGACGGCGGATCCCGCGCTTAAGGCAAATCTGATCAAGCGCTTCCAAGAGTGGGTTCAATTCGAGAAAAAATGCCTTCAGTCCGCGGCCCAATTAGGACTTACTCGCGGAGAACCGAAATTCAATCTTGATGGCAGCGCTTACACGGGCCCCTGGGGACGACCACAGAACGACGGCCCCGCACTTCGAGCGATTGTGATGTCAGAGTGGGCCTTCCAGCTTCTGGCCGAAGGACAACGAGATTACGTTCGACGCGAGCTCTACACGCCAAACCTGGGAGAGACGACATCGCTGATTAAAGGCGACCTTGAGCACTCAGCAAAACTTGGAATGTGCCGTCTTTTGATCCTTGGGAAGAAATTAAGGGGCTCAACTACTACAACATTGTGATGCAAAGAAAGGCGCTCTTGATCGGCGCCCAAGTGGCACAACGCCTGAATGATCCCTACGCCGCTCGCTACTACCAAGAAAAGGCTCGAGAAATTTTGAGCTTTCTTGAGAAATTCAACGATTCTCAACGGGGTTACGTTGTCGCGGTTGTGAATCAAGTCGATGGTTGGACACATAAAAAATCAAATTTGGATGCGGCGGCCATCTTGGCCACGGTCAACGGGCCTCTTGATGTTGAGTATCTTCAGGCGCATTACATGAAAGTTCATGCCACTGCGCTTGAGCTTGAGCGCGTTTTCCGCGAGATCTATTCCATCAACAAACAGTTTAATGTCGGTGTCGCGATCGGGCGCTATCCCGAGGACGTCTATGATGGGTTTGGGTTTTCAGGTGGAAATCCTTGGTTTATTACGACCCATGCTTTCGCTGAATACTATTGCAAACTTGCAAAAGCCAATCCTTCGCAGCGGAACTCCCTGCGGGCGCGGGGCGTGGATTTCTTGCGGCGCTCGCTTTTCCACCGAAATCAAGAAACCGGCGAGATGAGCGAGCAGATCAGTCGCCACAACGGTTACCTCACAGGTGTTAGCCACCTGACGTGGAGTTACGCAAGTTTCATCACCGCGGCCTTGGCTTGTGGATTGGGGCAGTAGATTTTGAAAACCGCGTTCTCGAAAGCTTTCTCAGTTTTGCAAAATATGGGGCAGTCGCTGATGCTACCCGTTTCGGTTTTGCCAGCGGCGGGACTCTTGATTGCTCTGGGTCGCGTTTTTCCCGAAGGCCAGCTACTTCACGAAGTTTTTGTTCAAGGCGGACTCTCGGTTTTCAAACAGCTTCCTTTGCTTTTTGCGATCGGCGTTGCCATTGGCTTAAGTGGCGGAGCTGGAATTGCCGGTCTTGCCGCCGCTGTCGGCTACTACTTGCTGACGGCGCTTCTGGAAGTTGCAAGCCTTCAGCTTGCACCGTCGGCTGAGCAAGTCGTGCGAATTGATACAGGAGTTGTGGGGGGAATTATCACGGGCTTGCTTTCCGCTCATGCCTATCGACGCTTTCATCAAACGAAGCTGCCAGATTTTTTAGGATTCCCGAAAAATTTTTTCCAGTGCAACCCAGTGTTTAACAAGCCGACAATGATCACACGGCAACAAAGGGCCTTGTCGCGAAGAACTCAGGCTTTTCACTGCATGCAGGGGTTGCCACCAAAGCCCATGAGCGTGATCGCCTCGAAAAAGTTTGCCGCTATATAGAGCGAGTTCGGCGATTTGATTCGTCAAATTTCGTCAGTTATCCACAAATTTTCTGATTTTTCAGTCGAAGTTTTGTGGATAACTGGGCCGATCGCCGGCCACCGGTCCCGAAGCTCCAG
>JBKDHV010000094.1:0-16708 GCA_046336915.1 Bdellovibrionales bacterium | reverse complement strand
GGAGTTTGGGGTCACGTTCGAAGAATTTGGGCTCCTCGATGGGGCTACATCACGGCACGGTTCTTGGGACTTCTCGATTTGGGCTATGGAGTCCTTGTCGAAATCAAATGGCTCTTCGTGCGAATTTGCCATCGCTTAAAGGAGTTCGTGATCCAGATTCTTCTTTTCCCGGTTTTCAAGTTGTATTGGTTTACGAAGTTCCAACTTGAAAAGCGAATTCTACGGAGCCAGAAGCGATGATGAATTCAGAAAGCTTCTCGATTTCCGAAAATTGTCTTTATGATCTGTCTGTGGTGATCCCCTGTACTCCTGAAGATGTCATGATCCAAGAAGTTCTTCAGGCCCTGTCCGAACAGAAGGGGGTCAAGTTTGAGGTTCTCCTTGTAATGAATCCAAAGTCGGCTTCCCCTCCACGCTTCCCTTCTGCGAACTCCATGAATTTACGGATTTTGAGTTCCGATCGAGGCGCAAATCGAGCCCGAAACAAAGGCCTAACTGAATCGAAATCGGATCTTTTGTTGTTCCTTGATTCAGATTGTCGAGTGCCCCACTCGAACTTCTTATCCGAAGTCGTTCAGCGCATGAAGAGTCAGTCTTTTTTGACTGCGGCGGGAGGAGCTTACAAGATTCTCGAAAATGCAGGTCCCGGGGAGAGAGCTTACAACACACTTCAGCTACGCTGGCTCCAGCAAGGAATTTTTAATTCGAAGTTCGAGACTCGTCATCTTCTGGGTGGCTTTTTGGCAATTCGAAAGTCAACTTTGAAGAGTCATGTTTTTGACGAGAGACTTATTTTCGGTGGAACCGAGCGAGAACTTCTTCGCCGCCTTCATCAGGAAGGCCATGCCATTCAGTTCTGGCCTGATCTAAGTGTTACCCATTTAGGCCAGGTTACACCCCGAGGACTTGCCAAAAAGGCTTTTTCTCAAGGACAAGGCGCGCGGTATATTCTCGAGAAGTTGGGGCCCGAACTACCCGCGCCTCAAACATTTTTAGGAATTCACAAGCCAAATCCGGCTGAAGAGCCGTGGATCGATCTGTACCAGTTCTTTTTTGAGTGGGGCTTTAACGGAAGTCCAACAAAATCGGTCTTCCGTCTTGTTGTGGCTTTTATGAATTCGATGTTCCAATGGCTACGCTTAACAGAAAATCGGTTGAAAGCTTATCAAGCCAAGAACCACTGAAATGATTCGTAGATTTTTGGATCCTGATTAAGTTGGTAGAAAACTTTTGCCATGGGTTGAATTCTTCGCATTTTCTCGTGTTTGTACTGCCACGAGTTTGTGTTTTCCTCTTTGGCGGTGAGATGAAGAAGCGGTGTCTTCTCTAAACGAAATGTCATCCCTTCCTTCGCTAATCGATAGCCCAGGTCGGTATCTTCGAATCCGTACTGGATGAAGTTCCGTCGAATTCGTCCTACTTTCTGAAAAATGCCTTTCTTCATCGCAAGCGCGTAGGTGCAAGTGTACTTCCAAAAGTCTGGCAGCTTCATCCAGTCTTCGGCATTAAAGAGTTGGGACCAGTAGCTTTCTTCTTCGATGTACAAATTTGCCGTCTGAGCTTCTTCATAACTAACACCTTCATGACTCTCGGCCGGCGGGATGTGAATCCTCTTGAATTGCGTCACATCCGCCCGCGAAAAACAGTCATCCAGTACGCTCAAAATTGATTTTGGGACCAACATATCGCAGTCCAAAAAAAGAAGGTTTTCAGTCGACGCGTAGTGGGCGCCCCAGTTTCGGGAAGCGCCGGCCCGAAAAACCTTATTCCCATTCTTAAAATCGAAACGTTTAGGCCAAGAAAAAAGTTGAAAGCTTAAGTCGGGACAGTTCTTTCGAGCAAAGTACTGAATATACTCTAAACTCTTTGGCGTTGACCCATCATCCACAACGAGGACCTCAAGCTCACGGCTGCGATCCGCTGCAGCCAGATGACGAAGGGAGTTGCAGACAAAGTGTTTGTTTTCAAAATGAGGAATCACGACAGAGTAACGAGCACCTGAATTCACATTTTGCTGATAAGCAGGAGGCCCAAAACTTTCCAGCTCGATCCAGGATTGAAACTCGGGGTGAGGAAGATCGTAGGGGCGCAATGGGAAACGAAGAGGATGCAACAGCGAGGATTTCTGGACAGCTTCAAGAAGTCGATTGTACCGATGATTTGATAAGCTCGTCAGGGGGGACAGCCAGCAATTGAGATTCAGGCCAAAACCTTTCAGAGCTTCAAGCGCAACTAGACACGATTTCTCGTTGGTGCAAGTCAGCTCGACGAACTGTACCTGAGAAAGAACATCCGCCAGTTGTAACACGGACTCTTGAATCTCGGTGTCCCTCAATCGAAGGATCGCGCCACGATAATCGTTATTTTCAAGAACTTCCTGCGCCGCTGGCCAGGTCTTTAGCGTTACAAAGCGGTAGTAAGGCAGCCCCTCGAGAGGATCGCGAAGGTTTTGATTCAAAATGAAAGCCGAAACATTTCCAAGACTCCAGACATGCTGTAGAAGCTCTGGATCCACGGCCTCAATTTCAACCCAGGAGCCTACTGAAAAATCGTTCATGCTCATGAACTCCAATAACTTAGGCTTGCCATTCGACTCAATTGTGGAGTCTCAAGCCCCCAACCCCGTCTCAAATCGAGACACAAAATCCGACCTAGATCCAGGTGATGAGGGCAAATATAACCCGACTAAAGCCGGTTTAAGTTTATTTGTTTTTCAGCCTAAAATCATGCAAAATCAAACGATGGGGTCGTCTAATTCTTTCTTGCCATTTCAAGCTAAACATCGTCGTCATTTTCTCCTAGGCAAATCGGGAATGTCGATATTGGAAGTCTTGTTTGCTGTCGCGATGGTGGGCGTCCTTGCCATGGTGCTTTCCAGCGTCATGGAAACGATGGCGAAGGCAAATAAACAAACTCGTCTGACTGCAACTTTGCAGCAGATGCGAAATAATATCGAAAAGTATATCTTGGATGGGCGAGCCTGGAACCAAACTATCGCGGATCCAACAGTGGATGCGACGGGTGATCCCGGTGTAGCAGGAGCAGATCCAGTGAATCGCGCCATTCCGCAACTTGCTTGCCTTGCGAATCGTGATGGAACTTGTACACACATTACCCCCCCCGCCACAGCCCCAGCGACGCCTGAAACCGTTGCGAATGCGTATTGGGATGCAGCCCCTTTTATTGATATGCCTATTTTGTCGGACAGTGCGGGTCGACGTTATGTTAACTCTTTAGCTCCCACGGCTGGATTTACAAGCAACGGAGCTCCCTGTAATACCTTTGTGACACCGCCCGCTATCGGAAATGACGGCTGTCCAATTCGGTGGGAACTGAAAGTTGTTTATACGTGTCCGGCGGGGCCGGGCAACTGTGTGGACCCCAATGTGATGGTTGTCGCAATCCTTTATTACAACCCTTCGAACATTAATCCTCAGCTTGCTTCCATTGTGAATGAGACCCGCTACCGTGTTATCGTGACTCGAGGGCCTCGTGGCGAAAATCGCGCTGAACGTTTTGAGGCGACCCATGAAGGCGCGGGAGCCGGAAATGGCGGCGGAGCTTGTACGCCGAATGGATGGACGAATATTCCATTAAATACCATTAATGATCCAACCATACCTGTTAACGCAACCCTCGTAGGTGGTAACGTCCGCGTTGTTTCGGGAACTTATACCTGCACGGCCACGACAAGCTGCTTTTCATGTGGCGCCCTTGGAATTCGCGTTCGAAATGTGGGTGTAGGAATTCTGGCGACGGGAAGCTCAATTCTTGTTCCAAATTTCACGATGGGCATAGCGACGGCTAATAACTTTACTTTCTCTTCGAATGGCCCTGCAGACATTCGGATTGAACAGTTCTGTGCCAACGACCCCGTTAGCGGAAGCGTGAACTTTGGCTTAGGGATGGCGCTGCCGGATTACGGTCAGGCAACCCGCTTCAGCACCTTGACCTGTACACGCACCTTCTAAGACTTGACGGCAATTCGACTCATCTAATTTCACTTTGGGTTTTCCGCTAAAGCGGCGCTTTGCCCTGGGGAAACATAACCAAAAAGAAGCATCGACAAGGGTAAATCTTGCAAGTCCTGATCAAAGGCGTAACCCTTCCGAACCCAATAACCCGGTCCTTTAGACTCGTAGTGAACAACCATGAAGGGCGTAAAGTCGGGCTCTAAATTTTGAACTCGCGCCGTGTGGACAAGCATATCCGGTGGGTTCGCTTTCAAAAACTTCATGGTCGCCGCGTTCGTGCTGGGGTCAAAAGGGCCCACGAACGTCAGCGGTAAAGTCGCAGATCGAGGTAAAAGCTGAAGGCCATCGAAAACTCGAAGATCGGGATGCGCCCTTGCCACATTTTCGAGTCTTCGGATGACTTCAATTTGAGCGTGATAGGCGTCGTAGTAATACGGAAATTTTCCTAAGATTGGAATTAAAACTAAAAAGAGTCCGGTTATAAGAAGGTAGAATCGAGTCGGTATTTCCTGAAGCGTTGGCAACGCAGATAAAATCAAAAAGGGCAGAAGACTTCCTAAAAAGAAGGGGAGTTTGGGCTCGTGAAAAACAAAGATAGCGATAAGACCAAAACCGAAAAGGGCATAACCAATTCGTGCACGATCATGATTGCGAAATCCAAGGAAGGTCTGAACAAAAAGAGCTATAACTAATAACCCTATCAGTAGGCTATCATGCTTAAGATACCATTCGACAAATTGATACTTCGAATTCCAACTTGCTACTATCGAATGGGTCTCGGCAGTGTGCGCAAGCGCCCTTGCCATCGCGATCGTAAGTTTTCGATCAAGGGCCTGATCAAAAAGCCAAAAAAGACTCGCGCCGAAAGTCAAGGGGGCAAGAATCCAGTTGAAGAATCGAAGTGAGAACTTAGTAAAAGACTGGATCACAACTAAAGGCAGAAAAGCAGCAAGAAGAATGACACTCTTGGGAGTTGAGAAAAACATCAACGCCCCTAACAGGATCAACAAACCCAGCTTCAAGGAACTAGCAAGTCGATTTGAGTGGTACACAACCAGGCCCGTAAGAGCCCAAAGCGAGGCCAAAAAATCAGACCGAATCACACCGATTTGCGAGAAACCCGTCACGGTCATGCCGAGAAGTAGGGTCAAAATTAGGGCTCGAGAATATCCTAAAAATTTGCAGCATAGGCGGTAGAACAAAAAAAAGAAAACTAGACCCAAAAGTGCGTAAAAAAATCTCGCAAACTTCAAGTGCTGGACAGAACCAAGTTCTAGAAAGTAAATCCACGACAGTGAGGCGTGAAAAACGGCCTTGTAGAGCAGAGAGGGGTGCTGTTTCCATTGATCCCAGTGCCCCGCCAGCGTGATGGGCCAAAACTCCGAATCCGTGATCCAATTAGTAGACGCGCAATACAACCAAAATAGCGCAAAAATCGCAACCAACCCTAGAGTCGCGCGATATATCCAGGGACGTCTTGAACTTTGACTTGAAAACATGTGACGTCTATTTTAGCGTCAATTGATGATTATTGAGAAGATGATTTCCCTGATTATCCCTTGCTACAATGAAAGCGAGGCGATTCCCATCGTGAGTCGACGACTAGAAATGGCTCGAAACCTGCTCCAAGAGAGGGGTTGGGCCCTCGAGGTCTTGGTCGTCAATGACGGCTCGACGGATTCGACCGAGAAGGTTCTCTCTCAATATCCGGAACTGCGCGTCATCTCTCATCCTCAGAATCTTGGTTACGGCCAGGCCCTCAAAACGGGCTTTGCCCAATCACGAGGAGAACTCATTGCGATGATGGATATGGATGCTACCTATGATCCAACAAATGTGGTGGACTTGCTTCGACATTTACAGGCTCACGATTTGGACGTTGTTTTCGGCAATCGCCTGCTCGACTCGAGTGATTTCACCCGCTGGCGACGATTCGGTAATCTTTTTTTAGGCTTCGTCTTTCGACACTGCCTCCGACTGCCGCGAACTGACGTTTGTTCGGGGCTTCGTCTTTTTTCCAGAAAATTCATCCCTGAGATCCTTGAGCTTCCCTATCGCGGCTTCAATCTTTCCATCGCGATGAGTGAACTTTTTTTGAGTCAGTCTCGAAAGTGCCAACAGATTCCGATTCGCTACTCGGCTCGCCTAGGAGAATCGAAGCTGGTGAGCTTTTATGAAGGCTGGACCCATCTGTACGTGATCTTCACAATTTGGTTACGGAGTCGCAGGTCCTAATGAAGGTGCAAGTTATCCTGAATTGCCGCACTCGCAGCTCACTGCAGACGGGCCTGGTGGAGTCTCTTCAGCAGCAAACCTGTCCCCATGAACAAGTGATTGTCCCCAATCAAGACTTTCCCTCTCGAATCTCTCAAATCCAAGACCCGCGAGATCTTTACGTTTTTCTTGATGAGGATGTCCTTCTCCCGCACGCTCATTATCTGGAAGAGATTCGTGAGATCTTTCAGGAGTCTTCAGATCTTTTGTTTTTGACGGGCGCCTATATGAGCCCCGATTCTTCGTCTTATCTACAAAGATGCTACAACTCGCTCGTCACCCACTGGATCCATGCCGATTCTCCTAACCAACAGGGTTTCGCTCGCTGCCTGAATGCCCCTGGGGGCGCCTGGATCGTCTCTGGGAAAATCCTGAGTCATCTTTCGAACTGGGTTGAGCCGACATTTTGGGGCGGCGAAGACACATGGACTCTCCGACAACTCCAGCAAATGGGTGTGGACATCTTTTATCACCCCTCGGCAAACGTTTATCACCGACCTCGTTCTGAGTGGTTGCACTTTTTAAGGCGCGCCTATCGCCAGGGACAATCCAGGACTGCATGGAATTTGTCGACGCCAACCCCAATAAAAAGATTGAAGTGGAGCTTTATTCTTCGTCACTCTTCGCATTGGCCAGGATGGATGACCCATCATTTTTTTGTAGAGGCGGGTTCCATGAGCCATTTCGCTTTGTCGCGAATGGCAAGAAAGATTCCGAAAACTTCCCCTACTCCGTAAGCGAGATGGGTTAAGACCGAAACCTGAAGTAACCGAACTCGCTCGTCCCAGGATCTTTCCACCTGGGCCATGCTGAATCCTGCAATCAAAAAAAGATAAAGAGTGAAAAGGTGAATCCAGAAAGGGAAAAACCAAAGCGAGACAAGACCCGGCCACGGCCGGGACGTCTTTATAATTTGAGGATTGTACGCCAGCAATCGAGTCTGCCAAATTCCATTTCGGAAAGCCTTGGAAGCCCATTCTTGCGCGTTTGAAAACTGCGAGTGCAAAACTCTGGAAGCGGGCGCAAAACGCATACGAAAACCCCGAACACGCAAACGCAGACTTAAATCAAGATCCTCGGCCGACTGAGCCAAACGCGAATCAAATCCACCGACCTCTTGAAGTGCTGAAACCTTATAAAGAACATGCATGGTGGACAGATGCTCGACGTCGCGAGACTCTCCCCCTTGCATCATTTGCGCAGATCCGAAATGCCCCCAAAAAAACTTCCGGAAATCATTCAGGGCTTTTTGGAAATCGTTTTCTTGAGGAAACTCGGCCGCTCCTCCCCAAGCCGCATAAGTGGGATGGGCCTCGACGATTTTTTTAAGCTCTGTCCACGTTGAAGGAAGCTGCTCACAGTCAGCGTCCATAAAGTAGAGGTAAGAATTTTTCGCACGCGAAACAACATCATTTCGAGCCTCGGCCATATGATTTTTTTCACGACGAATGATCTCGAACGAGTACTTTTCGCGCTGAAGAAAATCCTGAGCCAGTTCACCAGAACGATCTGTGGAAGCGTTGTCTACCAAGATCAGTTGCAAATCAGGAAATTCAAGCCTTAGAAACTGAAGCGAAGAAAGGCAGCGAAGAATTTTCTTCTCTTCGTTGCGAAAGACAATTCCAACTGTCAGATAAGGGATGGACAATCAGAGGACCTTAGCGCGGCGGAGCCATCATGATAACGGCCTGCCCCTTCACACAAAGGTCTCCATTCGATTTACGCTTGGCTGTTGTTTCAACTGTGCCGATCAATTTTTCTTTACGAAGTCCGACAAGAGTCATTTGCACAAGGATGGTGTCCCCGACAAAGACAGGATTTGTGAATTTCAAATCCTGCCCGAGATAAATTCCAGAACCGCCGAATGTCTCGACAAGGGCTCTTGAGAAAAAGCCCCCGATCAACATTCCGTGAGCAATACATTTTCCAAATTTGGTGGCTTTTGCAAAGTCTTCGTCCACATGAATTGGATTGAAATCACCCGTGACCTCAGCATACTTCTGAACCATGTCTTTCGTGACTGTGATCTCATAGGTCTTTGAATATCCAATTTCATGCATTTCCGACATAAATCCTCACAAGATATTAGCCGCAAGCTCTGCCAGCTCCGAGCGTTCACCTTTGGTCAAGGTGACGTGGGCCGCGATCGGATGGCCCTTAAATCTCTCGACGGCGTAAGTTAGACCCGAGTTGGCTGAATCTACGTAGGGATTGTCGATCTGATAAACATCCCCGGTCAAGACCACTTTTGTCCCTCGTCCAGCACGCGTCACAATGGTTTTGATTTCGTGGGGTGTTAGATTCTGCGCTTCATCCACGATTAGATATTGTTTAGGGATCGAGCGACCCCGGATATAAGTCAGAGGCTCGATGTTCAGCATTCCCTGATTGATCAACTCTTGGGCTCGACCCGCCGCCTTTTTATCAGCCCCCATTAAGAATTCAACGTTATCAAAAATGGGCTGCATCCACGGATTTAGTTTTTGTTCAATGTCACCGGGCAGATAACCAATATCTCGCCCCATTGGGAAGATCGGTCGCGAGACCAGCAGCCGTTGAAATCGTCCCTCATCTAAAGTCTTGTGAAGACCCGCCGCGATCGCCATAAGCGTCTTCCCCGTACCGGCTTTGCCCACGAGCGAAACAAACAGGATCTCGTCATTCAAAAGACAGTCGAGTGCAAAAGACTGCTCGACGTTGTTGGCATGGATTCCCCAGATACTGTGATCGGGGCTATTCAAGGGGACAAGCGCCTGCTCTTGAAAACTGTAGCGCGCAATCGCCGAGTGGTTCGGGTTGGATTTGTCTTTCATGATCACATACTGATTCGCGATCAACTTCACTTCAGTGTAATCAAGGCGCTTGTTACGATAAAAGGCATCGATTTGTTCGGGATTCAGTTCAATTTCCTGATACCCCTCGTACATATCCTCTTGAGAAACATTGTTAGGCTCAAAATCCCGCGCCGGAATTCCATAGACGTCGGCCTTGATCCGCAGATTGATGTCCTTCGTGATCAGTTCGACTTTGTGTCGAGGGTGCTGCTTTTGCAAACTGATCGCAGTCATCAAAATTCGGTTGTCGGCTTTTTCTAAGTCGAGCTCTTGAGGAAGACTCGCAGCGATCAAATCGGAATTCACATAAACATAGGATTCACTGTTGTCGAGCTGAACCCCTTGCGCTAACGAGCCTTTCGATCGCATGACGTCGATGAAGCGAGAAAATTGACGAGCGTTTCGTCCGTTTTCACCTTGATCGCGTTTGAAGCGGTCGACCTCTTCGATGACGGAGATTGGAATGTGAATGTCAGCATCGCCGAACTTCAATAATGCAAGAGCATCAAAGAGAATCACGTTCGTATCGACGACAACTTTTTTTCGCTTTTGAGAAGAGCCGTTCTTCGACAAAGAAACCTCCATGGACAGTGCTGTCCTGAAGGATATTGCACCCCAAAGCAAGACCAAAGTCCACAGAGTTCTTTACGCTGTCGAGAGACGAAAGAAGGAAGAATTTTGACTCGAGTCTCAAGGACTCGAGCGCTTATTTATTCGACACATTCGAAACTTGAATGTCGCCACTGTCAGTCTTCAAAGTCGCCGAAACATTCTCAATGAACTTCACGAAGTGGTGAAGGGCCACATCGTTCATCGACCCCGCAACGAAGTCGGCTCCGCATCGAGTAACGCCCTCAGAGCTGATGAAGCGCTGATTTCGTAGGCGCACAACGAAGGGAAAAAATGTTTTGTAATTCAGGTAGACGCGCATCGCGACCTCTTCGCCGTCGCGAAAGTAGGCCTGAGCCCCCTCAATGCTAAAAGACACACCCTTTTCCGAAATATCGTAGAGGGCGACCTTTAACAGGCCCTTCTCGGGAACGATGGCCATCGCCCCCACAAACTCTGTCAGAAGGGTTCGCTTTACGACGCGACGCTCACTCTTCAGAATTTCCTCACGAGCTTCCACCATATCCACGATTTCAGCCGACGTTTTGGATTTTTTCGGTTTTTCTTTGTTGTTTTGAGACTTTAGGCGCTTTGTAATATCAATAAGTTGACCCAAAAGAGCTCCCCCTGTGTCCAAAACTATATCGGCTGTCCCCGGCTGAGACTTTATTCAAAACGGCGGCTTTTGATTCACTTGATTGGAGAGAAGAGAGTATTAAATTGGAACAAATGCCTTTCCGTTTTTTTACCACCCTTAGTCTAGTCCTCCATCTGTTGCTCTTGGGGCTGCTTTGGGTTTGGCGCTCCGATGTGGGGGCCCTCCAGGAAGCGCAGCCCGTCCAGATCGTTTACCGCGACTCAAAGCCCGATAACAGCGCCGAAAAGACCTTCATTCGAGACTTGGAAATTCCCGACAATCTGAAATTTGAAGATCCGGTTGAAACACAGTTTGCCTCGAAAGAGCGCAATCGAGTTCTCTTAGAAACTCGAGCTCGCGAGACCGGAATTACAAAAAACCGGCGTCAGGGTCCTCGCTTTTTGATGGAGGATCAAAAACCCTGGGAGCGTGAACAGGATCGCCAGAAGGCCGTCGATGAAGAGGGGTTTCATGTTTTCAACCCCAAACAAGAGCTGCAAGACTTCGACACGGGCGAATCTACGATCAGCGTTCGCCTGCCCGACAGTATCGCGGTGGGTTCTTTCACGGCGCTCAATACGGATCGTCACCTGTACTACTCTTTCTACGCCCGCTTAGAAGATATGATCTATTTGCGCTGGGCTGACTTGATCAAGCGAGCCATCGACAGCTATCCGCTTGATTTTCGTCGACGTAAACTGGCGGGTCGCAGCCATCGAACCGATCTGGTTGTTCTGCTGAAGCCCAACGGCGAGTTTCATCGGGCCGAGATTCACACAGCTTCAGGAGTGGAACGGTTTGATATCTCGCCCGCCCTTGCATTTCAGGATGCTCGCGTTTTCCCAAATCCGCCGCCCGAGATGATTCGCGAGGACGGGTTTATTCACATCAGCTACAGTTTTGTCGTCGACTTTGGGCGGGTCCAGTAACGCCATCAGGAAAAGCTTCTGGTAATCTGGAAGTGAATGAAAAAAATCCTGTTCTTTGTATTCACGATCGGACAAGTCGCATGGGCCATGAACTACGAACTGGGAGTGTCCTACGCGCGAAGAAAAAACTCGTTCGATCGAGATAACTATTTCGAAACCGAATCCATTACCGGCTCAGTGTCGCTTTATTTCACAGAGCGAGTTGCACTCGAGCTAAGCTATACGGACGCCAAGGCCACGCGACAGGAGAAGCCCCCCGGCGGAACGGAACAGGAAATTTTTCAGCAGACGGAAGTGATCGGAGCCGATTTGATCCTTCTCTTGGCTGATCGAAAATTTTGGATCCAACCCTATATCAAAGGCGGAGCCGCCCAGCTGAAGCGACGTCAAGTCAACTATGCGGCTGGTAACAATGATCCTCAAGAGTTGGATATCGAAACCGCGGTCGTGCCCAGTTACGGGGCGGGTCTGCGATTTCTGCTGACTCAGACACTTTCCTTTCGTCTGTCGTATGATGTTTGGCGAACACCGGTCGGAGGTGGCACGATCACCGACGACAGTCAAATTCGGGCCGGACTCTCGTGGATGCTCTAGTCAAATTTTTTCTGTTCCTGGGGTTGTTCAATCTTACGGGTTGTTACACTTTGAAAAGCGCCTATCACCAGATGGAACTCTTAGCCTCGCGTGAATCCTATGATGAAGTTCTGAAACGCCCAGATCTGACCGATGACCACAAAAGAAAAATTGCCCTGGCCCAAGAGGCTCGCGACTTCGCCGAAAAAACTCTCAAGCTGAAATCAAAAGGAAACTTTTCGAAGATGGTGTGGCTGGATCGCCCCTATGTCGTATGGTCCGTCAATGCTTCGGACCCTTGGCTGTTGAAGCCCTATGAGTGGAGTTTCCCCATTGTGGGCCGTGTCCCCTACTTGGGCTTCTTCAATTCCGACGAGGCTCACGAAAAACAAAAAGAGCTAGTAAAAAAAGGACTTGATACTCACGTCCGCGGAGTTTCGGCCTACTCGACGCTTGGATGGTTTGCCGATCCCCTGCTGTCGTCGATGTTGAACTATGACGAGGATGAACTCGTCGAGACTTTGATTCATGAGCTCGTCCACAGCACGATTTGGATCAAAGACAGCGTCGATTTCAACGAACGGCTGGCAAGTTTCCTGGGACGAAAGGGAGCCCAAGCCTTTTTCAAAACAAGGGAAGGACCTGCGTCGGTCACAAGCTTGAAGATCGAACAGGAAGCTCACGACGACGCGCTCTTTTCCGAATTCATCACACGTGAGCTTAAAGATCTTGAAACATGGTATAGCCATCTCAAACCCGAAGAGAAAACAAGCGAGAGAAAAGCCGAGCGCCTTGGAAAGATTCAACAGAACTTCGCACAGCAAGTAAAGCCAAAATTGAAATCAAATTCTTGGAACTTTTTTGAAAAGGCGAAACTCAACAATGCTCGGCTTGTTCTCTATCGGACTTATCTTCAGGATTTTGCGGGCTTCGAAAAGCTCTGGCAAAAATTGGATGGGGATTTCCCGAAATTCGTGGATCAGTGCCGTCAACTGATCAAGTCCAAAAATCCGGACGCCGACTTGCAACTTATGTCGACGAACGCTGCAGGAGCAGTCGAATAGGCTTCAGGATACTCGGATGGTAAGAAAAGTGCTTCTCGACCGAAGCTTCAGGAATCCAGACGACACCTTTATTGTAGGCCGCATCCTGCACGACTTTTGGAGTCTGATTCAGGTCCGTCAAATTTCCCTTTAAAAAGTGAGTCCGACACCACACAGGCTGGTTATTCCAGACAAAGTCATACTCTCGAAGTTCAAAACCATCGGGAACCACTCGCGCCTCGTAACCTGTTTCTTCTTGGCACTCACGTTCCGCGCATTGAAGAGGCGTTTCATGGGACTCGATCACGCCCCCGGGCAAAAAGTGGTACTCCTGTCCTGACGAGGGATCCACGGCATAAAAGGAAAGCACATGATCTCGGGCTCGAACAACAACAGAGGCCCGTTCACGCACGGGAACGAAGTGCCAATTTCCATTTTCAAGTCGCAAACGATAGGAAACACAATTGGGGATCGGAACGCCGTCTACCGGAGTTCCTGGCAAAGCATGGGTCACCCGGCGAAGCACGCCCCCATGGGTTGAAACGGCAATTCTTTTTACACCCGGATTTTGCCGAACAAAATTCTCAAGGTACGAAAGCACGCGAGCTCGAGCCTCGGCTTTCGATTCTCCTTCGGGAAAACGAAAGTCCTCGTCTGCGGGATGATGGGACACCCACTTTTCCCAGTTTGGCCCCACCAGGTTTTGCACTTCATCTCGGTGCAAGCCCTCGGCGCGTCCCAAATTCATTTCTCGAAGCTCTGAGGACTGAAGCAGGGGCGCGTTCCAATACGGCTGACAGGCCTGAGCCGTCTGAATCGCACGCGTGAGATCGGAAGACAGAATAAGATCAGGAGCCCAGTCTTGAACTCGTCGCCCCAGGTCTTGAGCCTGAAGCTGGCCTGTTGAATTGAGAGGAATGTCGGTATGACCTTGAAAGATTCGCTGAAGATTCCAATCGGTTTCGCCATGCCGAAAAAAGAGAAATTCGACCATGGCCTATCCTGGCATAGAAGCCCCTTGGTTTCCAGCCCCTCGTGCTGGAAACCAAGGATTTTTCATCATCGCCGAAGAGAGTGCGGCTTTGAAACGGCCACCATCTTCGGCTTGGGTGGGGATAACGGCAGGGGCGCCGTCACCTCCGAGCTTTCTTCGATCTTCATCATGATTTTATCATGAAGTTTTCGGTAATAAGCTGGATCCATCGGGATCTCAACATCATCAGAATTCTTCAAAAGTTTTGGAATATCCGTCCGCGCGTGTGGTCTCATCCTTCGGCCTCCATAAGGGGTTGCAGTTCCATAAAAAATCCTCCTGTTTCGAGAGTCCAAGTTTTCAAGTCCTCTCGGTCGTTAAAGGCTTCCTTCAATTTAAGTAGGGCGTGGCGATAGTTCGCTTTAGCCGTGTCATACGGGCACTCCATGATTTCGGCGATCTCATGGAAGCTCAGGTCTTCGTAAACTCTGAGAACAAGAGCGGTACGTTGACGAAACGGCAGCTTTTCGACTTCCTTGTTCAGCAATTCGGCCACCGCTGTATGAACCAGATTCGTTTCAACCACCGCACCAACAGCCAAATGGGCGTCATCCACATCCACTGTTGGTCTTCGACTTTCTCGCAGTCGATTTCGGGCGGTGTTAAGGGCAATTTGATAAAGCCAGCTTTTGAAACTCGAACGTCCTTCAAACGTATGGAGTTTTTCATAGGCTTTAATAAAGGCCTCCTGAACGATATCCTCGGCACTGTCGAGGTCTTTAACAAATCTCAAACCCAGTCGTAGCAATCCTCTTTGATGTCGTAGCACGAGAGTTGAAAAGCAGGTTTTATCCCCTAGCTTCGCCCTCTCGACGAGTTCGAGATCCGTTATGTTCTCTAGATCTCGCTTCATATTAGACTCGCTTCTTTCTTTTACGGTTAATGCACCCAATTTTTTTCGTGTGACACCACCTGGAATCACCCGGCCTAAGATAAGAAACCTCCTGTTCTTCTAGGATCTTAGGGAGATTGGAAAATCGAAAACCAAAAAACCAACCTCAATCTTGCTTATTACATGTGCAATCACACGGCCAACGTTCAGGGCCAGACTGACACCTAAATTATTGAAATGATTGAAATATTATGGGATCAATAAGGAATTCTTATGTAACTCACGCAGGCCCGAGCTGGGACTTTCGCTCTAAAATTTCAACTTTCACCAAGTCATTCCCGCCACCTACACGGCCAGGCCCTTAAGCCTTGTTCTTAGAAACAAGATTCAAGAAGAAGCTCAAAAAACGACGGCAAAAATCCACCAAAACAAAAGTTCTTCGGCCCCCCATAAGAGAAACCCCCAGAGTTGTCCCCCATGGCAAACCAAAACCCGCCAACCGCACCCAAAAAACCGCCAAATACCAGGCGCTTTTTACAGCCTCGACCAAAATCTTTCCAACGTTCCCTCTTTCTTTTTGTGGGGAGATGAGACGAGGCCAGGGAGGATCAAGCCCGCCCCAGCTGCTGCTCTGGCTTACCCCGGGCCAAGCCACACCTCGAAGGCGATTCGTTCTCTGCAGGTGGGCCGAATTCATCGTGAGGTCCCAGCAGCGCTCTTGGGCCCGCGGCCCGCGGCTCTCGGGCTCGCGGCTCTCGGGCTCGCGGCGGTCCAGTCGCTGAACTGAATCTTGAGTGTCGGAGATCGGCGCCCCAAGGGGCCAAGATCGCCCGATGATTCAGTCTCCCGCCGGGAACTCCGCCGGGAACTCCGCCCGGAACCTCGCCACACTCCTCAAGATTGCGGCCAAAGAAAAGCCAGCAGGCCAAGATTACCGCCGAAAAAGCCTCCATGCCTTAACAAAGCGCATCGATTTACAAGTTAAATATTGACGGCTCCTCACTATGTAATTATATTGCCCCGTAAATGAAGTCATCAAAACAGCTCGATTTAATCCCTCGACAAACTCTTCGCTCCCTGAAGGCTCGCACCTTTGGTGGCACCAAGCTTAAGAAACGTCGTAAAGTGAAGCGACCCCTTGAAGCGGGGCGCATCCATCATGTGGTGTTTAAATCCTCGAAAGCCCAAGGAAAGCTCTCGTTCTACACGCATAAGTACCTTGTGCAGTCGCTCTTAAAAGAGAAATCAAAGAAGTTCTTCGTGGAGCTTCTGGATTTCGTGAATATGGGAAATCATCTACATTTGAAAGTGCGCTTTAAGGATCGAGTGAGGTTTCAGCAGTTCTTAAAGAGCTTCTCGGCCCTACTCGCCCGACAAATCACAGGGGCCCGCAGGGGAGTGAAGTTCGGTCGCTTCTGGGATGGCCTTGTCTACACGAGAGTTCTTTTAAGCTCATTTGAAGAGCTTGGGCTCAAGGGCTACTTCGAAGCCAATCACCGTGAGCGTGAGCTCGGCTACCAGGAGCGTGAGCGTTACTTGAAGCAGTTCAACCAGTTCCTCTACCGGCTCAAGCAGAAGCGAGCCATGAACTCTGTATGACACCGATCTGGGCCCTGAGCTCCGCTTGGAGGCGTCAGTCAGGTCTTCGGAACGACGAACCGCTCGAGCCACGGCGGTCTTCGGGGTGCTCGGTGGAAGAGATCAGCCAGATCGCAGGAGCTTTTTAAGAATCGATCTAGCTCACCTCTCCCCATTTTCCCCACGAGTTCTAGAAAGATCCCAACGACTCCGAATTCAGTTTCTGGACTCGGCAACGGATCAGAGCCTAGGATAGAGCGAGTTCGGCGATTTGATTCGTCAAATTTCGTCAGTTATCCACAAATTTTCTGATTTTTCAGTCGAAGTTTTGTGGATAACTGGGCCGATCGCCGGCCACCGGTCCCGAAGCTCCAGCCGCTATGCCATTTGAA
>JBKDHV010000093.1:0-9126 GCA_046336915.1 Bdellovibrionales bacterium | reverse complement strand
CGGGCCGCGCCCGCCGGCGTTTGCGCAGAATGCAGGTGATTCCACTTCTTGGGTCTTGAAGACTCAACGGGCCTGTGGAGGTTTCCTCATGCCGCAAGTCCTTTTGCTTCTTTGCTTTTTATTCCAGAGCCTGGGTGCCCAGGCCCAAGTGCCCCTGTTGCCGGAAACTTCGCGCCCCCTGCCCAAGCTTGACCCCGATCACACCCACGTCACCCCCCTTAAAAAGCAGCGCCTTTCCATTTCACCCCAACGCGATCCGCAGCGTTTGGCGCAAGCGCTCGAGACCCAATTTCAAAACACGCTTCGAATCCTCGAAAGCCCCGAGCCCACCTGTGCCTCGCCCACCCTTCCCGATTTTTTACTGGCTCTTTTGACCCGAGGTGAGCTTGATCGCTGCTCCGCGCTTGCCGCTCGCTGCGGGGGTCCCGCTCAGGCCGCAAGCCCGCGCGTGGCCCTCTTCGGAGCGCTCTGCGAGTCGACCCGTTTTCAATTTGCTGAAGCCCGCCTTCACTTCGAGCGCGCGACGGCTCCCCAGTGGCCCGCCAGTCCCGAGCTTGAAGAGGCCGTGTACCAATACGCCAGTTTCGCTCTGTATGGAATTTTCGAATCGCAAGTGGATCGGATCCTGTCGCGCATTCCCGCTTGGGATCCTGCGCAGCGAAAACTTTGGGCCGGGCTGATCAAGCGCGCCGGTCAAGCCGACCTAGGTGATCTGACCAAGGCGCAGATCGATGCTTTCACCACCGAAAAGATCGCGCAGACTCAAGGAAGCTTTCAAGCCCTGCTGAAAAGTCTTCGTCTGGGAGCCGCCGCGAATGATTTCAATTACACGCTTGCGCTGCGACTCTTACGCGACGACGGACCCGAATTGCAAAACCCTTTGCTTTGGTACGATCTGGCTTACGATGTGCTGTACGCAGGACTGGACCGCGAGTTTGCGAAAGCGCGCGCCATCTATGAGGTCACCGCCCGCTACTCGACACCCTGGTCAAAACTTCCCGTCGAAAACAATACCTACACCTACACCGAGCTCTCCACCCGTGTGTGTCGCGCGCAGCTTTTGCAAGGGCCCGAGCGCACCCAGTTCGAGTCGCTGAAGGCCCGTCTGCGCGAGGGTCAAGTGTCCTTGAAGGACGCGCGAGTCCTTGTCGACGAGTGGCGCGCTCGTCATCCCGAAAAGGTCGATGTGCTCGTCACCTGGGCGGGACTGGCCGCCCTTGAGGGGCAACATGAGCCGGCCTTTCAAACTTATTTCCAGGCTCACAAACTGTGTCCTTTCTTTCATCGCGCCAATTGGGGACTCGTTCTGGAAAAACGCCGTCTGCGCTACCGTCAGATGCCCGAGTTTGCGGCGAATGAGCGGCGCGTGGTGGAAACTCTTCGAAACTATCCGATCCCGGCCGATGCGGGTCGCTACCTGGTGAACTGGACTGCGCTTCCACACGAGGTTCGAGAGCGTGTGGCCTTTGGCTCGCGGATTTTTTTGCGGTACTTGCGCAACCTTCGCGATGAAAATTTTCGCGGCTACATCAAGTACGCCTGGGATTTGCTGAGTGAATCCCCTCGACTTTCTCATTTAAGGGATGTTCGGATCGGGGGCGCCAACTACCCCCACGACAATCGTCTTTGGGATGACGTGCGCGGCGCAGGTGGACCGGATCTGGTCGCCGATCTTGTCGAGGTCTTCAATGCAGTTCACGGCGATTACAATCTTCTTGGGCACGAGATGGCTCATCAGATTCAGTTCTTGATGGAGCGCCAGAGCCCAAAAAGTTTTGAGTGCCTGGTCGCTCTTTGGGAAAAGGCGAAACGGGAAAACAATTTCCCCGATGCCTACTCGTCTTACAACAAAGAGGAGCACTTCGCTCAAGGGGTGACCTACTCGCTGATTCCGTCGGACTCACCGAAGCGCTATGGGCTGAATCGATCTTGGCTTGAGCGTTACAATCCCCAGCAACTTCGCTTCATTGATTCTTTGGAAAACGCCAAGGCGGATTGGAGTCAGGTCCGCTGCGACGGCCTTCAATAGTTACAAGGGCCTAATTTCGATTTGCTTTCGCACTCCCAGGATTCGACTTTTTGACGATCCTTCCACAGGCCGTCGGCCACACAGCGGCTGCGCCAGCAAGAATTGCCCTCTTTCTTCCATAGGCATTCGTTCAAAGTGCCATTCGGTTTTTGGCAAAGATTCGGGCCGCGTTTTTCCAAAGCCTTTTTTTCAGCCGCTAATCGCTTGCGCTCTTTTTCTTTCCGGCTTTCCTTCTCGCTGAACGATGAGTATCGCAGAAGGTCCTGCTGGTTTAGTTTTTCAATCGGCTGCAGCCGACCCTTTGGAATTTTTCGGCCTTGAAGAAGAAGATCGTAGGCGATCTCGCCTTCTTCCAAAAGACCCCGGAAGCTGACCTTCTGACCTGAGGTCAACACGGCGGACTCTTCGGCATTGAGGGCTCGAAACTCCATCTGACCCTGAATCACCATCGCCTCGGCCAAAGCGCGCTCGGGATCATACATCAAAACAGTTTCCCCGATCGGGAGATTCACTTCGAACAGCGGGCTCTTCAAGGCAAAATTGAAGGGATGACTTTCCACTTCAAAACGCAGGACCCCGGACTTCAACTGAATCTCGGGAAAATCTCGGTCTTCCCAGCTGATGATCGGAATTTCGAATTCTGCCGGTCCGTATGCCGTGAGTGTGCGCTTTTCATCAAGTTTTACTTTAACAAATCCCTGAGCCGGAACCTTCAGATGAAGGTGATCCACGATCAACATCTTCGGTGACACCCTCAAGGTCGGAGTCTTCAAATTCTCGACATCTCCCAACACTTCGACGATCCGAGGTTCAGGGGAAGACTTTCGGGAGGGCTTTGAGATTACGGGACCGGATTTACGAGCCTGAGCCTGCGCCCCTGCTAGACCAACACATGCCCCCAAAACCAAACTGACGATTGTTCGAAGCTTCATCTTCAACATTGTCAAATTGAACACAGAGACTTGTCAAAGGTCTCGCGGTCCCCTAACATCTTATTCCATGAAACAACTTAAAAACTTTCTTCTTTTGTCAGCCCTGTTCACAAGCTTCGCCGCCCAGGCGTCCTTCTTGTCCATCGGAGAATCCGGAGAGATTCTCTCAGGCAAAGACTATCAGATCGGCTTTTCACCCCAAATCGCCATGAGTGGATACTCGGGAATCAATGCCGGGGCCTTCTTGGACGCTGTTTGGACAGAAGACATGTCCTCACGCTTCATGTTGGGGGTCGGAGAAGTCGATTTTTACAGCTCGGGCAGTTTGAAGTACGTCCCCTTTCCCGACTATGAACGACAGCCCGCCATGGGCCTGCGCGGAAGTTTCTGGTATGGACGAGAAGGATCCGAAAACGTCACCGTTTTTCAGATCGCTCCCATGGTCAGCAAAAAGTATAAGACCGCCGATTACGGCATTTTGGTTCCTTACGCCGCTTGGGGCTTGAACATCGGTTCCGAGGATGGAGACTCTGAAAACGGACACCAGTTCTTCCTTGGAACTGAATGGAAATCGCCCCAGATCGAGAACGTGAATTTTTCGGCCGAACTGGCTTTGAATCTTCAAAACAGCGTCAGCGGACTCAACTTTTTTGTTTCGATTCCCTTCGACAGAAAAACAGGTTTCTAAAACGGATACGTAAGAGCGAGGAAACAGGATGTTCTTCAATTGGCTGAAAAGTGAAACCGGGACGGCTGCAGATATCTACGTTGATCTGGGAACCGCAAACACGCTGATCGCAGCGCGCGGGCATGGGATCATTCTCAATGAACCGTCCTTGGTCGCTTATTCCGAAACCTCGCCAGGTCGACGACGCATTCTAGCCATCGGCCACGACGTGAAAGACATCGTTTCGAAAACCCCCGGGAATACGTTTTTGCTGAAGCCCATTCGCGATGGGGTCATCGCCGATTTTGATTTTGCTCAAGAAATGCTGAAACACTTTTTAAGCAAACCCCTTGTGCGTAAAGCCTTCAGTCGCCCTCGCGTGGTCGTGTCGCTTCCCTACGGCGTCACCGAGGTGGAAAAGAAGGCCGTCATCGAGGCCTGTCAATCCGCCGGAGCTCGCGAAGTTTTTCTAATTGATGAACCGATGGCAGCCGCGATTGGTGCCGATCTTCCGATCAAGTCGGCTCGTGGGAGCATGATAGTCGATATCGGGGGCGGAACCACCGAAATTGCGGTCATCGCGCTGTCCGATATCGTCTACTGCGAGGCCGTCAAAGTGGGCGGTCACAAAATGGATGAAAGCATTATCGATCACTTTAAGAAGGAAAAAAAGCTCGTGCTCTCCGAATCCATCGCGGAAGAGTTGAAGATTCACTTCGGCACGGCGGTGCCCAGAAAAAATATTCGAAGCACCACCGTTCAAGGCCGCGACTTCAACACGGGCCTCACGAAATCTCTTGAAGTCACCAGTGAAGACGTGGGAACCGCGATGAATGATTGCCTGGAGCTCATCATCAACGCCATTCACCGCGCTTTAGAAAAGACGCCGCCGGAATTGGTTTCAGATCTGATTGAAAATGGTCTGGTCCTCGCAGGCGGCGGTGCGCTCATTCGTGATTTTGACATTCGAATTCAAAATGAAGTGCGCATCCCCGTTAAAATCGCGCCAAGCCCTTTGACGGCCATTGCTCTCGGTGGAACAAAGGTCCTTGAAGACCAAGCTCTTTTAATGAAAATCCAACTTGAAGTCTAAAGTCTGCGCCCACGACCCGTTCCGCGCCGAAGGGGAACTCTTAACCCTGATCTTTTAAAAGAAGTTCCTGAAGCCTTCGCGCCACCGGACCCACGTGTCCATCGCCAATGAATCGTCCTTCGTATTGCGTGACGGGCAACACATCAAGTGTGGTTCCCACCATCATGACCTCGCGAGCCTGGCGCAGATCGTCTTCGGTGAGATCCCGCTCGAAAGTTTGGCTGACATGATGTTTTTGCGCGAGCTCAAAAACGCGGGTCATGGTGCAACCCTTCAGAATTCGATCAAGCTTCGGTCGACAGAGCAGCCCGTGGTGATCCACCAAGATCATGTTCTCGGTGCTACTTTCAGCAAGAAACCCCTGCTCGGTGAAGCTCACCGTGAAATCAAGCCCCCGATCCACGGACTCTTTCTTCATCATGACGTTTGGCAAATAGTTGCAAGACTTGATCTGGGACCAGCGATCGGGTTTTGGGAAAATATGGGAGCGTCCGGCCTTTACTCCTCGCTCGTACTTTTCGGGCGCAGGCGTTTTCAGCTCCATGACGACAACAGCCAGGCCTGGCGTGGCGCAGTCGTAAGGGTTGGTGGAAAAGGACCCGCCGCCACGGGATACGAAGATTCGAATCAGTCCCTCGTGCAGGCCCGAGGCCTCGAGGGTCTCGGTGACACGCAGCTCAACTTCTTTCAGTCCGCCGGGAATCTTGAGCGCAATGGCTTCGGCGGATTCTTGAAGACGGCGTAAATGCGGCTCGAACAGGTAGGGTTTGTTATTTTTGAACTTGATGGCTTCAAAGACGCCGTCTCCGCGATGGACCATATGATCATCCAGAGGAATCAGGATCCAACGAGGATCGGTGACGATTCCGCCCAGCCAACTGAGATAGCCGGCTTTCAGTCCCAAGTTCTCGACTTTTCGTGCTTGCAACTGTTTGAAAATCTGCTCGGGTGACATTACGGACCGTGACATTTCCCACCTCAAAAACGTACACTTTGACTCTATGACAACAACGCCCCAGCCTCAATCTTCGGCCCCTTCTTCTTTTGGAAACTCGACCTCGGCGCGACGTCGAATTCTGATGACCATTGCTCTGCCCTACGCCAACGGCCCCATCCATCTGGGCCATATGGTCGAGGCGATTCAGGCCGATATCTGGGCCCGCTTCCAAAAGATGCAGGGCCATGAAGTGCATTTCTTTTGCGCCGATGACACGCACGGCACTCCGATCATGATCAAGGCTCGCGAACAAAAGAAGACACCGGAAAACTTGATCGAAGAGGTCTGGAAGGATCACACGCAGACCTATCGCAATTTTGAAATTGATTTCACTCACTACTCTTCAACCAATTCACCGACCAACCGTCAGATGTGCGAGCACTTCTATTCGAAGATGCTCGAGAAGAAAGCGGTGTCACGACGTTCGATCGAGCAGCTCTACTGCGAGCATGACAAGATGTTCTTGCCCGATCGCTTCGTGAAAGGAACTTGTCCTAAGTGTAAATCCCCGGATCAGTACGGGGACTCGTGCGATGTGTGTGGATCAACGTACTCGCCGTCGGATATGAAGGATGCGGGCTGTTCGCTGTGCGGAACAAAGCCCGTGAAAAAGATGAGCGAGCATGTCTTCTTTGATCTTGAGCCCCATCGAGAACTTTTGAAATCGTGGCTTGGTGAACACACCACGGATGAAGTGCGAAAAAAGATGCTCGAGTGGTTTCACGAAGAGCTTCGCCCCTGGGACATCACCCGCGACGGGCCTTACTTCGGTTTCCCGATCCCGGGCGAAAAAGACAAATACTTCTACGTCTGGGTCGACGCTCCGATGGGCTACATCTCGTCGTCGAAAGAGTACTTCGACAAGAAGGGTCTGAGGCTTGAGGACTACTGGAAGAATCCAAATGTCGA
This sequence comes from Bdellovibrionales bacterium, assembly GCA_046336915.1. Classification (GTDB taxonomy): domain Bacteria; phylum Bdellovibrionota; class Bdellovibrionia; order Bdellovibrionales; family Bdellovibrionaceae. The sequence goes on along the minus strand of JBKDHV010000093.1, from coordinate 2,499 downwards.
GATCCATCATTTTATCGGAAAAGACATTGTCTACTTCCACACGCTGTTTTGGCCCGCTCTTTTGAAGACAGCTGACTTCCAGACTCCAAAATCGGTGCACGTTCACGGTCGCTTGATGATCAACGGCGAAAAGATGAGCAAGTCCAAAGGAAACTTTGTCGGCGCGTCCACGTACGCGAAGCATCTTCCTTCAAGCTATTTGCGCTACTACTACGCGACGAAACTCAACAGCACGCTGGATGATTTTGACTTGAGCTTTGACGATTTTGTGTCGCGTGTGAATTCCGAGCTGGTGGGGAAAATCACCAACCTGGCCTCGCGAGGGGCGCAGATGCTCGGCAAAAAGGCCGCCAACAAGATGAGCACCTGCGAGGCCGAGGGCTTGAAGCTTGTGAAGAAGTCTCAAGCGAAGGCTCGCGAAATTGCCGAGCTTTTTGATCGCAAAGAGTTTTCTAAAGCTATGACAGAAATCCGCAGCCTGGCCGATGAGGCCAATCGTTTCTTCGATGAAAAAGCCCCTTGGAAAACTGCGGAAACCGACACAGCCGGAACTATTCAGGTTCTTACGAGCACACTGAACATTTTCCGCTGTCTTGCGATTTACTTGAAACCCGTGTTGCCGAGCTATGCGGAAAAGGTTGAAAGACTTTTTCAAGAAGCGCCCTACACTTGGGCTGATTCGCAGAAGACGCTTGAGAATCACACGATCGCCCCCTTCGAAGCCCTGATCACCCGAATCGAATCCGAGAAAGTGAAAGCCATTATGGACGAAACTCAAAAAGAAACTGAGCAGATTCAAAAAGAAAAGCAGGCGGCGAAAACAAATCCCACCCCTAGCCCCGCGGCAGCGAAACCCGAGGGCGCCTCCGACGGCGGCTACATTGACATCGAAGACTTTTCAAAAGTGGACCTACGAGTGGCCGAAGTGATTCAGGCCGAAGCTGTTCCTGAAGCCGACAAACTTTTGAAAATTCAAGTGGACCTGGGCGAGCTCGGCCGTCGGCAAATCTTTGCCGGCATCAAGGCCGCCTACGATCCGAAAACCCTGGTGGGACGTAAACTTCTAGTGGTGGCAAATCTAAAACCAAGAAAGATGAAGTTTGGAATGTCCGAAGGCATGATTCTCGCCGCAGGACCTGGAGCTCCGGATCTTTTTGTGCTTTCACCGGATGCCGGCGCAAAAGCGGGCGATAAAGTGAAGTAAGGGTCAGGGGAGATTTTTTGGAAAGCACGCGAAGCAAAATTCTTGAGCTCTACAAACACTGTCGTGAATTGGAAAAGCGCTTTGATCACTTGAGCTCGGCGGATTTTGTTTTTCTTCGACGAGTGCTCGCGGATCTCAGCCAACTCTCGGGCCCGCACACAGAAAAGCTCGCCTCTTTGTCCCAGCATATTCACGACAATATGACTCTTCAGCATTTTCAGAATCTTTTGGTTCCGCTCGAGCGATGGCTGAACCGCACCGTTCGTGATGATGAGTTCTTAGTTCGCTCGACGGATGAGATCAAAGATCGAACTTTTTTTCCAATTCTTCTGGTTCTCGATCATATCCGCTCGACTTTTAACGTCGGGGCCTTTTTTCGTTTAGCGGATGGACTTGGGATCGAAAAAATTATTCTAACCGGTTACACGCCGACGCCCCATCAGCTGTCGGTGCAGAAAACTTCCCTTGGGAGCGAGGATTCAGTTCCCTGGGAATGGGTTCCCGACCTTTCGCGCTTCTTGAAGGAGCATCGCGAGTCTCATCATATCGTCGCGTGGGAAACAGCGGAACGCGCGGTCAGCTGCGATCAGCCTTTTCCCCAAAAACCGACACTCTTCTTGTATGGCAACGAGCGATTTGGTCTTGAGCGGGATCGGCTTTCGCTGGCTCATGAAGTTCGCGAGATTCCGATGCAAGGGCATAAAAACTCCCTGAACGTGGCCCAAAGTGCCGCCATCGGAGTTTTCGAGTGGAGACGCCAGTGGCTTCTTTCACGTTCCAATCGATAGGAACCTTTCACGGTCCTCGTTCGACAAAATCCAGCCTTCCCCGGCAGGGTTCTCTTTCGTCTCAAGCTGGGCACATTGTCTTTGCATCCGGCTTTGATCACAAAACAGCCCTCAGCGGTCTTGAAGAGATGAGCCACATTTGGCTGATCTTTGTCTTTCATGAAGCCAAAAGTCCCGCGAAGCCCCTGGTCCGCCCGCCTCGCGCGCCGGATCAACAAATCGGAGTTTATGCGACTCGCTCACCCTATCGACCGAACTCAATCGGTTTGACACTCGCTCAAGTGGATCGCCTTGAAGAAGGAAAACTTTTTTTGAAAAGCGTTGATCTGCTGGATGGCACGCCGATCCTGGATCTAAAGCCTTATGTTATTAATAAGTGCGTTGGATAACCAACATTATCTTGCAGTCTAAAGAATATTCTTGTTAAACTTTTTCCATGAGAAAAGACGATGCCAGACAATTAGACCATCAGACGCTTGAAGAGTTACGAATAAGATCAGTAAAGCG
>JBKDHV010000092.1:0-7162 GCA_046336915.1 Bdellovibrionales bacterium | reverse complement strand
CGTCTGATGGTCTAATTGTCTGGCATCGTCTTTTCTCATGGAAAAAGTTTAACAAGAATATTCTTTAGACTGCAAGATAATGTTGGTTATCCAACGCACTTATTAATAGGGCCGTCGTAGCCCTCGGCCCTTGGGTACAGGGGCTGAGGACCACGACGGCCCGAGCCCCAAGCGCGAGCGACGGACGGGGCGTGTCTGAAAGTCCTCGGCCTGAAGGGCGCCCCTACCAGCGAGTAAACGTCACTCGACTGAGCACAAACTGGGACACAAAATAAAACACCACACCGAACGTCAACAAAAACAGCGCCGAGAATTCGACACTCACTTCGGCTTGACTGAGCATGCTGTAGCGAAGCCCATTGATAAAATATAGAAGTGGATTCAGTTTTGCGACCCCTTGCCAGAATTCACCAAGGCTTGAGATCGGCACAAAAACACCGCCCAAATAGGTCAGCGGCAAAATCACAAAAGTCGAGATCGCACTCAGCTGATCAAAACTCTTCGCCCAAAAAGCTGACACCAAACCTAACAGGCCAAAAACAAGCCCTGCCATCACCACAAAGTACAAGAGCCAGAGTGGATGCGCGGGCAACAAAAGCTGACCCTCTTGGAAGTAGTAAAACACTTCACCCACAGTGAGCGTGATCACAGCGACGACAGACATCGACACACATATGCATCATCGAGTCGTCGTTTAGCATTTCGCAATCACGCGCGCAGCGGCCGCAGATACCGGCACAGATTTGTGAGATCTTGACGGAATTCACATCACAGACGCAGGGAGAAACGAGACTCCTAAGTCTTTTGGCGGAGGCGTCGCCCACAGGGACAGAACAAATCCTCCCCCACCCGATCCGGTGGGTTTCACGGCGAGGGCCCCAGCATTTTTCAATCGCCCCAAGTGCTCTTCTAGTTTTTCAGTGATCAGGCCCCACTCACGAAAGCAGTCGTGAGCCAGAATTAAGGCTTCAATCAGAGAGCTCAGCCCGGAGCGCTCATCTTCTTGCAAGGCCGCTCGACAAAGCTTCACCGATCTCTTCATCTGGGAGTCCAAGCGTTCAAGCAAGGCAGGGTTTTTCTCTCCGAGTGCTTTCACCTTTTGCACGCACTCTTTGGTGATTCCTTTTTCCCCACAGTGACTCAAGTACCATTGCGGCTGCCATGCGGCTTTGAAAATCTCCGGCTCGTGGCCTTTTTGAAAGCCGAGTCCACTTTCCGAAAGCACCACCGCCACATCGACACCGCTGGATTCGCCGTGAAAAACATCTTCAAGAAGTTTTGCAAACAAGAAGACTTCGTCCTTTGTCACGAAACCCAGCTGCTGAAACCACCGGCTTAAGGCCACACACAAAGTGGCCGAAGCGCCCAGCCCCGAGCCCACAAGGATTTCGGCCTTCATTTCCAGGCGTCCAGAAAATCCACTCACCTTCAGGTTTTTGAGCTCACAGGCCTTTTCAAACACAGACCAAAAAAGAAGTTTGAATTCTTCGGGGTAGCCCTGCGGAATGATCACTTCCAAAGAACCCGTAGGCATCGGTTGAAAGCGCCAGTCCAAGAACTGCGACTTCAAGGGAAAGACCAGCGCCTGGCCCCCACGAAGAACCGTGTGCTCACCGGCCAAGATCCACTTTCCATAGGTGCGAGTTTCAAAGGATCTTAAGTTCACTCGCGCCCCCAGCTGGTCAGAATCGTAAACTTCTTGAAGTCCTCGACATAGGTTCGCGTAAGCGCAAGATCTTCACGATGGAAAAGCAAATGAATATTGGGGCCTGCGTCCAGAGTGATCCAGGGACCATGCCCCTTTTTCTTCCACTGCCGCTCCATAAATTGCAGGACCTCGCGACACTCAGGCGTCATGTACTGAAAACCCGGCTGCGAAGTGTGAAAGAGTTCATGCATATCCCAGAACTCATCCCAAATAATTTCAAAAGCCCACTTCCACTTTTCCTGTCGAATCACCGAAATCAAATCCTCAAGCTTCTGCTCGGCCCGAGGAACCCGCCCCTGGAATCGTGGACTTGTGATCACACGTTTATGAGCTTCAGAAGACGAGACTTGTTTCACACCGCTCTCGAGGACAATCACCGCGTGATGCAAACCCGCCGGAAGATCGACGGACTCGGCCCCTTCGCTTCGCCAGATCGCCCAGGGCGAAAAAAACGAGCGACATGAGGATCCGGATCCCTGTCGAGAAAGCTTCGAGAGCTCAAGCGAATCCGCCCCCCAAGGTTGAGGACGAAGAGATTGAAAGTGCTCGGCCGCCGTCTTTGTGAGGGCCGCAAAGCTGGAAGCTGAACTGGCCAAGCCACAGTCGGAAGGAAATGTGTTTGCCGAGCGAACCTTAAAGGCGGCTTCAATTTCCCATTTTTCCTTTAAAAATCGAAAGTGCTTTAAGAATTTTTCACGACCCCCGTCGGAAAGTTTCAACGGGGCCGAACCCTGCAAAACCAAGGGCTCCCACACATCCTCGCGGCCCCCGTGCTGTTCCAGTTCCACGAAGGTTCGAAGATGCTCAAGCGAGTAGGAAATCGAAGCATTCGTCGGCCGATTGCCCAGCCCTTCGATCTTTCCCATGTACTTGATGAGGGCAATATTAGACGGAGCCGAATTGCAAGTTTTCACCTTCAACGCTCCAACCCTTGTCGCTGACTTGAGCCGACGAGATCACCTGTTTAGGATTCCAAATTTCAAAAATTTCTTGAACACGTGACGAGTTCTTTGACTCGTACACCACAAGGACCGCGTCCGAGCCCAAGGCCCCGCAACCTTTCGCGGCCACAACACCTGGAACTGTGAGCATCGCTTCAACAATTTCGGTCGTCGTGGGAACTTCCAGATTCGAGTCGAGAAGATAGTGACGCCATTCCCGCAAGGACTTCACAAAACTCTCTTCATTGGCAGTTTCAAAATGCTGAACGAGCTTGGTATTGATCTCTTCGACACGGGACCAGTTCAATCCCTGCAGCTGTCGCAGATGATCGTGGGTCTTCACTTTGTTTCCGGTCAGAAGAACTTTCCAATCCAGATTCTGAAACTTCCACGACGATTTTTCAAACTGTCCTTGAGACCACGCGGTGACACAGTAGCCCCCAAGAATTTGGGTGACAAGATCGACCCCACTAGGAGGATTCACATCACTGGCATGAAGACTGCGGTACTCATCCCAAAGAACTCGAAAGTCTCGCCGGTGGAGCCCAAGGACTGCCGTCTTCACCAAAAACTCCGCGGTGCTACGACCAAGCCCACCAGTTTTCTCGAAAGGGTCTTGAAATCGCCCGCCCCAAGTTGTGGGACCCGGCAATCGCCCCGCCGGACTTTGCGGATGGACCGAGAAAGTCCCGGCCTCTTGGGTGGTGAATTCGAATTCGGGTCGTACGGCAACAGAAAGAGTCGGAAACCCCTTCAGGGCTCCGTACTCTCCGGCGAAAAAGATTTTTCCAGGAATTCGGACTCGCATCAGTGAGGCGCTCCCGGAGGTTGAGTTTTTTTACGACGAATTTCTGTCAGCGCCTCGATCGCATTTGAAAGCGAGATGCGCTTACGTAGTTGAAGGACTTCTTCCAATTTTTTCTGCAAGATCGGCATTTCTGTCTCTTCTGCGCCAGCGCCAAGACTGAGATTTCGAATATGAAGTTTCATATGGCCTTCGATGATGCCCACCGTGGTGAGCGCCTTTAAGGCCCCCAAATTCTGCACCAAACCCACCGCCGCGCAGATCCGAGACAGATGGGCGGCGTTGCGAACTCCGAGCATCTTCATCGAGAGCTTTGCGGTCGGATGCAGAGTCGTGACCCCGCCCACGGTTCCCACGATCAAAGGAGCCTCAAAAACTCCCTCAAGAGTTGAGCCCACCTTGCGCCAGCGTGTGATCGAGCGGTACTGCCCGGATCGAGCGGCATAGGCATGCACACCGGCCTCGACCGCACGCCAGTCGTTACCGGTCGCAATCAAGATCGGATCGATCCCGTTCAAAACACCCTTGTTGTTGGTCGCCGCACGATAAGGATCCTGTTCAGCAAACAGCGAGGCTTCTTGAATTTTCAAAGCCAAGTCTTCCTCCACACTGTGAAGAACGACTTTCGCGCGCGTGATTTTCGTATCCACCAGGTTCGACAAAATACACATGGTGACTTTTTCACCCGTGAAAGATTCGAGCGGCTCTTTTAAAAACTCGCAAACCTGATTGATGATGTTCGCCCCCATCGCATCGACAGGGTCCATCAGGACATGCACAACACCCATAAAGCCTGATTGGCCCACTGTTGGCGAGTCTTCGCCCCGATCGACGAAACGCACTTGGATGTCCTGCACTCCGCCCCCGCGGTTGACTAAGCCAAAGGCCACCTCGCGATTGGCGATTTCGATCAGATAACTTTTCTGAGAAAGAATGTCGGATTTAAATTTTTCGGTGTTCTTCACTTGGGCGAATTGAATCTGTCCGATGATATGTTGGCCCACGACCTCGGTTTGAATGGTTCCTTTTTCACGCACCCATTTCGCAGTTTTACTTGCTGCCGCGACGATTGAGGTCTCTTCAACCGCCATCGGGATCACATAGTCTTCACCGTCGATCTGAAAATTAGTGGCGACTCCCAAAGGCAATTGGAAGTAGCCAATCACGTTCTCGATAAATTTCTCACCCAGGGCCACCGATTTCAGACCGCCCTCTTTCAGGTACTCAGCCTCTTCTTCAGTGAGGGATTCCGTGGACTGAAGGGCTTCAAGTCGCTCTTCCAGATTCAATTTCGAAAAGCCTTTAAAGATGTCCTTTAAGTTTTTCGCCATACTCCCACCTTTCGATCGTACAGGGACTTCACGCTTGAAGATCCCGTACAAAACAAAGCCGTTCGCAGCTCAAATGCCAACTGCTGATAAAGTTGTTCCAATTTTTCTTCCGATTGCAGGGCCGCTTGAAGCCACGGCTGGGCCACGCCGACCAGATCCGCCCCTAAGGCTACACACTTCGCCACATCCAGCCCCGAGCGCACGCCTCCAGACGCCCAGATCTGATACGGGACATCCAGCTCGCGTGCGATCTGAAGAACTTCCAAGGTCGAGCGACCCCATGAGGCAAAAGCTTCTGCGGCCCGTTCTCGAACGGGATCCTGAGAGCGTAGACCCTCGATCTTCCCCCAGTGAGTGCCACTGCGCCCGCTCACATCCACGGCGGCGATTCCCACTTCCTTCAAGCGCTTGAGCGTGCGGGCACTAAATCCAAAACCCACTTCTTTAACAACCACGGGCACGGGGGACTTCTCAGTCACCCGAGTCAAGTTTTCGAGAACAAACTTAAAGTGAGGAGTGCCTTCCCGCTGCAAAACTTCCTGCAATGGGTTTGTGTGAACGATCAAAGCCACCGCTTCAAGTGAATCAACAAGTGAAAGGATCTGGTCCACGGAGTGCGTGACCAATTGAGACGCGCCGACGTTCGCCATCAACAGAGCCGCGGGACTTTGTTTACGAATCTTTCGCCACTCCAGGCGCGCTTCGGGGTGAGTGAGTTCTTTTCGCTGCGAACCCACGCCCATCAGAATCTGATGACGTGCGGAAAGGGCCGCTAAGCGCGAGTTGATCAATTCACCAGAATCATGGCCCGCCGTCATCGAGCTGATAAAAAACGGAGCCGAGAGTTTTTGATTAAAAATGGGGGTCGCAAGACTTACGTCTTCAAAATTGAGTTCGGGGAAGGCTTCATGCTCAAGCTCGAAACGATCCCAGACGGCGCGATCCGAGTCCTGCGTGCGAGCATCAAGGGCCCACGAGATATGCTCTTGCTTTCGCTTTTCAAACTGAGCCTTCTCTTCGTTCATCGGCCTTGACCTCTCATGAACAAAAAAGCCCACGAACCGCGGGCTTTTTGAAAATCCTGTTTTTCTACAGGATTTGTTTTGATTTTGTTGGACCCCGAAGGGTCCGCCTGACTTGAAGGCCTTCCTCGCCCGGCGAAGAAGGGCCTTCGCACTTTCAAATTACTTGATCGCGTGTTTGCAAAGAGCCTCGAAACCCTTCAAATCTTGAACGGCGAGGTCTGCCAAATTCTTGCGATCGATTTCCACTCCCGCTTTGATCAGTCCACCCATCAAACGAGAATAAGTGGTGCCGAACATGCGAGCGGCAGCGTTGATACGCTGATTCCACAGAGCGCGGAACTGACGCTTACGCATCTTGCGATGTTTGTAAGCGTAAACCATTGCGCGGTCATCCATCTCCACCGCGTGAGTGTACGCACGAGAGTTGGCGCTGTAGCGACCTTTTGCTCTTTTTAAAACTTTTTTGTGACGAGCACGATTTGTTTTACCGGATTTTACACGAGCCATTTTTCACCTCTCCCTTAGAATACGAGCGTCCGGCTCGTTTGGTACATGTTCGCATCGCTCACGTAGCTGGTTTTACCCAACTGGCGCTTCGTCTTTGAGCTCATGTGAGAGTTCAAGTGACGAAGGCGAGTGCTCTTCTTTTTCACTTTTCCGCTTGGGAGAAGCTTCATGCGCTTTTTCGCGCCTGAATGCGTCTTCTGTTTCATGGTATCCCTTTACTGTCCATAAAGGCGATCCCGTCACCACGACGGAATTCTTGCGAGCCTACGGACTTAAGGGTTCAAGATCTAACAGCTTTTGGGGGGCTCGTCTAGGATTTGGAGGCCGAAAAGGCCCCCCTGAATACGATTTTTACCCTTTTTCCCGGTCCCAACGGACCTAGGGGTCGCTGGAGCCGGAGCTCCAGGCGTCCTAGTAGTTGTTGATCATGGGCGTGAAGGGCTGATCGGGCTGGAAACGGAAGTTCACGATCTGCTCAAACTGAGGGTTTAAAGCCACAACGGGGTCCGGCTGAATGATCAAGAGCGCGCTATAGGCTCGCACCGGCGGCATCCGGCGCTCGTCACGTTGGCCTTCTCCGTAGATAATGACCTCACGATTCTTGTAAGTCAGCTGGCCTCGGGCGTCCAAAACGGGGTTTCCGCTCTCGTCAATCACGGGGATGGTCGCCCCTTCCGTAGCCTTTACGAGGTCAAAAAGGTTATTTGCCGTATCGGGGTCCAAGCGCGTGCATCCACCCGAAGCTCGTTTTCCAAGATCCGCGATTTTTGCGGGAATGTTAACTTCGTGCAAAGCCAAGCCGCGTCCGCGCTTGTAGAACATGGCATTGGGCATATCGGCCAAAT
>JBKDHV010000091.1:0-35929 GCA_046336915.1 Bdellovibrionales bacterium | reverse complement strand
CAAACCGATCTGACGGGAGTCTATCATGATTCTTCCTCTGAAAAATTGGTGGTGATTTCACCCAAACAGAATGAAAGATCTCAAAAAATAATCAAGCTCTCAGAGCAAAAATGCTGCTGAACTCCGAACTCGCTCTAAGTATGATCAAACTTCCGCTTCGTAACTGCTTAAGAAATTCATTTTTAAGTTCAGTCGAGCCATACCTTTCATCTTTTATCAATTTTTCTGAAGTAAAAATACCAGCACGATTATTCGCTAAATCCATTGATTTCTGATCGAGAGGTTCTTTCGGGTTATTTTCGTGAGCATCTAAAACTCGCTTTGCCTTTTCTGAACCCTGAGATCGAGTCATGATCGCAGCCCACATAAAATGTCGGCAAGCGTCGCTTTCATCATTGGTCTCGCTCTTAGCGTAAATTTCAAGACACAGATTCTCAGCTTCAAAGCTCTGCTTGTAGGTCTTCACACACAAGACTGGATCTTCTTTACAAATTTTGACCTCATCTTCTGTTAGTCCGTATAAATTCGTTGGAACTTCGCTTTTCTCGATATCAATCTTACATAATCCCTCGCATTGATTCGGACACATATAAGTCGACATATCTGTGTCCAATATTGAGCAGTTGAGAACACAGTTTCTATCTTTCTTAAGTTTACTCTTTAGAAACCAATCTAAACACACTTCATGAGGATCGGCCGCATTTAACACTGATATCGATAATGTTAAGAAGAAACTAATCATTCTTTAATGATACAATACAACTTCGCCAAAAAGAAGGTCGGCTGATTTCATAAAAAACCCGGAGGCCTTTCGACCTCCGGGTCCTGCTCACCACCATCCTTGATGTTCTCTAAAATACCTTCCCTAGCTGCAAATCAAAGTTGTATTCAAGCTGTTGTTCAAAAGCTGATGGCGGCTCTTGACGCAAATCCAATCGGCATTTCTACGTCGAGGTCAGCCGATCCATTTTTGAAGGCTTCCCCGGGGCGCAGAATTCCCACCTCATTGATCCACTGCACCTTTTCGCGAGGTTCGTAGATCAAGCGAATGTCTAACTCTAGACCTAAGTCTTTCTTCATGTCACTGGTTGAATTGATTTTGTTCATTAATTGAGCATAGGTAAGATTCCCGCCCCACTTTAAACGATCTTTCCAATCGTAAGTAAAACGATAACTCGCATAACTCGCATTGCTGATCGCTTCGTCGTCCAGTGAGTTTCCAGGATTCAGATTTCGATTCTTGATCACGTTTGTCTGAAGAAAATCCGCCTGACCCAAACGATGATTAAACAAAAGCATGGCGACATCATAGTTGCGATCAAACTGAAATCCTTCAAATTTTACAGAGCTCGGGTTGTCTCCCGAGGCGACACCCATCCAAAGACCGTGGCCCCATTTCGATTGTGGGTTCTTGTAATTAAATTCTGCCGCGACACCATATCCATCAAGCTCAATTTCTTCACCGGTTGTACGCCGATAACCCGTGTTTCCTTTTTCAAAGGCAGCTTCTAATTTAAAATTGAAGGTTTCCCAAGTCCGCCCAAGCAAGAAAGTGTTACGTTCGAAACTAAAACCTCCGTTTGCAACAGGAGCCGTTCCGCCGTTCAGGCCAAGGGCCCAATCACTGTTGATATTATCGGCGACCACAGTGTTCGAAGCGCTTTTTCGCTCGATCAAGAATCCCAACGTGGCACCCGCGTCTTTGCTGTCATAAAGGATTTCCAAGGTCTGCTCTTGATTCATCTGCCCTTTGTCAGGGCCACGATCAAACGTGCGCGACAACATCGGCATAAAGCTTAGGTTACCCACATAAAACTTGTAAGAAACTAAATCTCGCGTGTCGAACCAGTGATCAAATGGATCATCGCCGGCATTATGGGTGATACCCAATCCAAATTCATACGGCGCGCGACCGGCCAGAAGCACAGCTTGTTCCTGTTCAACCTTCAAGAACAACTCTCGAATTCGAACATTCGTGCTGATCATGTTTCCACGAGTCAAATTGTTCGCGCCGCCATTCCCGTTGGGAGTCCGGCCAAAATTTGAGCCACCAAAAAGTTGACCCACTTGAGAGTTCACGTAGTCAGGGCTGTCGTTCACAAGGAACTCAAGACGACTGATGATGCTAATTCCGTCCGAGGCCAAGATTCGAGGACGCAGGGTTAAGTAATGCAATCCGAAACTTTTATCTTCCCGTTGACCACCATCTAAAGTGGGACGATTGATATCAAACAATTCAAAACGATAGGTGCCCGACCAGTCGATTCCCGCAGCCTGCGCAAGACAAGAGCTTGCAAGAAGACCTACCCAAAAAACTTTTTTCATTTGTTATCCTAACCCAAAACACCCATGACATCGGTTTCGCGTAAAATCAGGAGCTCAACATCTTGAAAGTTGAGCTTGTAGTCGGTTCTCGCCGAAAAAAGGATTTTGTCGCCCTTTTTGACGTCCATAGGTCGAAGTCGACCTTTGTGATCACGATGACCTCTCCCAACCGCAATGACAACGCCCTCGCGGTGCCCACTCACGCTCTGAACGGTGTCAGGAATGATAAGGCCTCCGGCCGTGACTTTTTCAGCACCTTTCACCTGTACAACAAGTCGATTATCAAGAGGTGTTACAAAGCGGCTCACATCCACAAGTCGCATCGGAACGCTTGAGGATGAAGACTTCGCGGGCTTTGGCGCGGCTGCTGAAGATCCAGAAACCTTCGACTTGGCTTGAACCTTCTTTTTGGGTGTCCCCTTGGTTTTCGCCTTTGCTACAGGTTTGACCTTGGGGGCCGCTTGAGACTTCTTCGGAGAGCTTTTCTTTGTAAGAACTTTTTTAGAAATCGTTTTCTTCTTAGCTTTGGCCACGTCGATTCCTTTCCTCTTCATAGTACTTTCGATAAAGAATATCCCACTCAGGGGTGTTTTCTAGAACGCCACGCTTAAGACTGGCCACCTTCTGACGAGCCGCCTGATCAATGGCTTCGTGCTCTTGAACAAAGTCTGCGATCGCTCGCTTCGCCAGCCGAAGAGCTTGATCTTCATCCGTGTAATCAACCAGATCGTCGTGCCAGATCTGGTCAGTAAGAAGATGGGCCCAGTGCGACTGTCGGTCTTCAGAAAGAATCATAGAATGACCTTCTTTTCTTTCGCGAGCTGCTTTTTGATCAAAGGATACATCTTGAATCTTTGGAATTCGCCGGGATTTGTTCTTTCAAGTTGATCAAGCATCTTGTTTACGTCGGCCTCAAGATCGAGCTCTTTCTGATAATCGGCCTTCAAGGCCTCAATCATCCGATTTAAAACCTTCTTTTCATCATCTTTGAAGACCACGACATGATTCTTCTTCCAAAGCTCAAAAACTTTTGTCGCGATGATCTGCAGCTGGGACGTTGTTAATTTCATAAAATTATGCCAGTGTTTTCAATATGTTTTGGTCACGATTAAACACGCTTTCACAAGCCATTACAATCTTTATGGCGCCCCTTGTCGTAGCCTCTCCGGCATGGGCTTTCAATCCCTTCACGATCTCGAAGGAGCTTGATCAAAAACTTCAAGAGAGATCTTTTCTTCCGACAACTGAGTACTATGTTGCCTCTGAGTGGTTACGACTGAATTCGCTAGGGCCCGCAGGCTCGCTCCGACAAAGACTGCTTGAGCTCCAGTTTCAAGAAAAAGTGCGAGAAAATCTTCAGCCCGGCGAATTTCTCGTGCTGCCCGCAGAAATTTGTCAAAATCAGTTGAGTCTGCCGGAAGCCCCCTTTGAATGTCTTCGCTTGCATGATTTTCTTTGGGGAAATTTGCAAGTTTCGCAAACAATTCTGGTGGCGACAGCCGCCCACAGCCAAACCGCGTATCAAGTCCTCGGAATATGGAACGAAAGTCAGCAAACGCCCGTTTCCGCTTGGGCGCTGAAGCCTACGCTCTTAGCGCAAACTGTCGGTGCACAACCCATCATGCAAAGAATGACCCCCTTGTCGGGGATGCCGGCCTCGTGTCTGCAAGCTGTGCTCGCGATTGAAGACACTTCCTTTTTAGAGCATTCGGGCGTCTCGATGACCGGAACCCTTCGCGCCGTTTTAAAAAATATTGTAAGAGGCCGTAAAGCCCAAGGTGGCAGCACCATCACTCAGCAGCTGGTTAAGAACTACTTTTTGACTTCCGAGAGAACCTACAAACGTAAGTTTCAAGAAATGTTTTTGTCTTTTTTGCTCGAGACCAAGTACACCAAGGATCAGATTCTGGAAGTGTATTTGAATATCATTTACATGGCCCAAAACGGCGCTTACCAGGTCCTCGGATTTCCTGCTGCGGCCGAGTATTATTTCGCTAAGCCAATCGAAAATCTTGAGGTCCATGAATGTGCGACACTTGCTGCGATTCTGAATGGCCCGGGTGTGTACAATCCCTTTAAAAATGCTGAAAAGACTCTCTCTCGCCGCAACTTGGTTTTGACGAAAATGCGTGAGCAAGGATTTATCACCGACCGCCAATTTGAATCCGCAATGCCTTTGGCGCTTCCTCGAAAATCTCCTGCTCAGGCCAGCGAAACGTCCCCGTACTTTCTAGAGTCGGCTCGTTGGCAGATCGAGCAGCTCGGTCTTTCTCTTGAGAACTCTCGCATTCTTTTGACCATGGAGACTCCGGCGCAGGCCATGGCGCAGAAATCCTTACAAGGCCATCTTCAACTGCTCGAAACTCAAAATCCTTTCCTTCAAAAACAAAAAGACACTTTGAAGAAAAGTCTGGAAGGACTTGTGCTCTCGACAGACCGCAACGGGCGCGTGCTGGTGGCTGTTGGCGGGCGAAATTACAAGCAAAGCCAGTTTAATCGCGTCACCATGAGTCGCCGTCAAATCGGATCGCTCGTCAAACCCTTCGTTTTTCTGACTGCGATCGAGAAAGACGGGAAATCGCCTTTGGATGTCGTCGTCGACGAAAAGTTTGAATTTCGAGAAGGAAAGCAGCGTTGGTCCCCGGTCAATTACGATCGAAAATTTTTGGGACCTGTCCCGCTCTACTACGCCCTTAAGACAAGTCTGAATGCAGCGACTGCCAAGTTGGGCCTTGACGTGGGTCTTGAGAAGGTTATTGACACGCTTCGAGCCGCAGGAATCGTGACTGAGATTCAACCCTTGCCCTCTTTGACTCTCGGAGCCCTGGAACTTCCTCCACTTCAGGTTTTGCAAGCCTACTTGACCCTCTCGCAGATGGGGAAAAGCCCGTCTTTAACTTTCATTGAAGGCGTTTGGGATCACCAGCAAAATGTTCTCTATCGTCGCCCGGACGAAGAGCCCCAAGCCTATCTTGGTGAAGTGGCCACAGCAATCACAGTCGGCATGATGAAGCCAAGTTTAATTTCGGGAACAGCAGCCCTTGCGGGAAGCCAAGGTCTACGCGATCGCTGGGCAGGAAAGACAGGAACAACAAGTGATAACAAGGACGCCTGGTTCGCTGGTTTCGGCCCCCATGAAACCACGCTTGTTTGGGTCGGTTACGACGACAACACTCCAACAAAGCTGACCGGAGCCAGCGGGGCCGTCCCAGTTTGGACTCAGTACACGAAATGGGGACAAGGCCGCTGGCCCGAGCAAGACTTCCAGTGGCCAGAGGATGTCGTTGAGAAATCTGTGTCGCAAGCCGAACTGCAGGAAAAGGGATTTCCATTGGAAACTCAAAGTGAAGTTAAACTTGTTTTTAAGAAGAGTCTTTTCGGACTGTAGAATCTGTTCTTAATTTCTTCAAAAGGACGCGCATTCGAGCTTTAAAGTCCCCTGGGGACAGACTAGAGATCCACTTCCATGCCCTCGAAGGCAAAATCCCAATTCACCCTGTGAAGATCTTCTTGCTTTTCTTGAGCCTTCTGTAGACGGTAATTGTAATAGGCCTCTGTTTGTTTTTTTAGATCCTGCACCATGCTGATGCTGGCTCCGGGATCATGATGGGCAAAAAGAACTCGCTCAATCTTTTCTCGAAACGCAATATCAAGTCCAATCTGTGCGGCACTATGACCCCAGTTCGCCTTTTCAGCGAGCCCTGGGAAGGTGTACTGAGCATCGAAGTACATCAAGTTAACACCCTGGTAGAGCGGCAAATCTTCGGCCATTTCTTCACGACTCACGCGAGTCGCCTCGGTATCCACGCAATGGGCGTAGACTTTGCCTGCGCGCTCGATCCGATAGCCCCAGCAGGGATCCGGATGATCTAGTTTAAAAGGCGTGATGGTGAAACCCTCAACATCTAGAGGTTTACGGGGCTCCAGAACATGAAAATGAATCTTGGCCTGCAGAGCTTCGAAAGCCACCGGGAAGTACGGTCGCATGAAAACTCCGCGGATGAGTTTTTCCAGATGAGGCTGAACGGCGTAGTAATGAATATGGGTGCCCGGTAAAAAATGGGGCGTGAAAAAAGGCAAGCCGCTCACATGATCCCAGTGAAAATGAGTCATAAAAATGTGATAGGGACCACGACCTCGGCCGTAAGCGCCGCCCATGATTTTTTCACTTAAACTTCGAATCCCACTTCCGCCGTCGATGATAATCTGGGAATTGCCACTGGTGACTTCAACACAGGTCGTAGCGGTTCCGTAGCCACCCACATGGGGCGTGCTATAGCTTTTCAAGAATTTTTCGACATGACTCACATCACGGTACCCGAGCGAAAAGAAATCCTTCATCAAGCCCTCGATATGAGCTTGCCAACCGCCTGGCTCCATTGCCGATGGAATTGAACCTCGGACTCCCCAAAACTTGATCAACATGGACATAATTCTATGGTGTCTGAGGGCCCCTTGAGCCTCAATGGATTTCACTACAAAGCGAAAGAGAAATCAGGCTTAGGTCCATCCAAGTCCGCGACATGAACGGGCTTTTGGCTGTCACACTGATCATTTTGTCGACAAAAGTCGTGATCCAGATCGCATATCTTCGTTATGACAAGGCCTGGCCCTTGCTGAGAACTCCCTCGAGGTGTCTATGTCTAAAAAATTTGTTTTCGCATTTGTCAGTCTTTTTTTGGCCTTAAACCCCCTGTGGGCCCAATCGCTAGATCTCGTGGGCTCCCCGGCTGAACAGGCCCTCGAAAAGCTTGAACAGGAAGTGCAAAACCCTGAAAGCGTCCTCCAGCGACTGGGAAAGATGGTCACGAAGGCCACGGAATCTCCTGCCTTTGAAACGCGCCTTCAAAAGGAAATCGCAAAATATCGCGTCCGCTTAAAAGTGGATTTGATGGGAAATCTTCTCGACGGCGACGAGGGTTCCGCGAAAACCCATTATATGTATGTTGTTGAACCTGCGTTCCGAAACAACGAGCAAATTCGTAAGGATATCTGGTCCCTCGATCTTCGTTTCGGAACCGGTAACTTTTCTGTGGGTGGACAAATTCGCATAACCTTTAGCCGCTTTTTTGGCGGTCCTAATGCAAAATGGAACGCGATGAAGGCCCCTATTTACTGGTTTTGGAAAGCTCCCTTCAACTCAAATGATGTCAAAACAAAGTTGAAAAATGGCGACGGTTATCGTTTCGAAGTCTCAGGCGATATCGCTTACGGCTACGCCAAGGACCTGAGTAAGAACGACAACAAGTCTGATATCTTCGCGCGCTACAAGCGAGGTGGCCTTTTCATCATGGATCTCTATAAGATCAATGAAAAGCTGGCTCGAATGCGCTTTATTGGAATGAAGAATCAAGGTGAGCTTGAGGCAGGCTTTGGCGCGACGACAGGTCTTTTTTCAGATGATGGCTTCTGGCGCGAAGCGCTTTCCATCGGCATCAAGGCCAATGGTGGAATGTCCTTCGATTTCCTCAAGGAACCTCTCACGCTGAACACCATGATGGTGGACTACCTTTTCAACTTTTCTACTAAAGACCCTCTTACGCGAGAGCAACTGCAAGAGGCTCAAGCCGAAACCGATATCGAAGGCAAAGGAATCTCTGAAGCCGCGATGGAGCAGATTTTCCGCGGTTTGCGCCGGGGGGGCTTCGCCTCTCTGTTTCTTCTCTTTTACAAAGAAAAGGAGCTCTACAAAGAGCTGATCAACAAAGTCGATATCACGGAACGAATTGCTCGTCGCGATTTACGCGAATTCGAACAGGGCCGGTTGGCTTTTAAAGATCTTCGAATTTATAACTACTTCCGCGGGACCATGCTTTCCTACCACCGCTACGCTCGTCTGGGCGCAAAGTTAAGCGGGATCTTGGGTGGAACAAGTCAAACCGGAACCGTGCAAAGCTTTGTGACGGCCTATGATGAAGACTATGAAGGCTCGTATTATTGGCTGGACAACTCTTCGATTCGTCACACCTTCCGAGCCTTGTTTGGTCGAAACAAATACAATATGCAGCACGATTTGGACGTTCTTTTGTTGTCGGATGAAAAACGCTCCTACGGAGATCTTGCTGACGTCGTTGTCCGAACACAGATCGAGGACACCAATATCTCGGCTGGCGAGATGCAAGATTATCGCAAGATCGTGATAGGTTCTCTTCCGCAAAAGTATCAAGCCGATGATCGCATCTCATCGATCTTCAAGAACAAAGAGCAAACAAACGCCTACTTAAACTATCGCCATAGTTTTGGCGAGGCCGCCTTCATCAAAATGGAAAATGTGAGCGTCGGCGAAGTTGCGCTCAAGCTCGATGAGTTCATTGAAAATCACCCCGAGCGCTCTTACATGAATCTTCCCTTCGATGTGAAGGGGGATACGGTTCCCATGAGCCAAGGTGAGTGGGTCGAGCGAAAGGCTTTTGAAATTGCGGCGATCTTTGATAAGAACGCCACCCCCGTGCAGCGTATGCGTGCGTTCCGAGTTGCAAAGCGAGACCCTATTTTCGAACGTTATCTTGTCGGAGAATTCTTCGGCCGATTGTTGCCTCAAGAAAACCCAGATCCGTTCTTCTCGTTTGATATTCGTTTCTCAAGTGCGGAATCAGGAACGATCGCGCTTCAAGGGATTGGTGAAAACAAGATTTCTCCGATCTATGATGCCGTCTCATTCATGCGCTCAATCCTGAATGACCACTCACTGGATCTGCAGATGGCGAGCAGTACCGACTACACCGGAGCTCCTGTTCTTGTTCCGATCAATCAGGATGGCTTCTTAGCGCCCCTGATGCCATTACGACGCTAGGACCTTAGCCCCCCACACCGACTGGCCTTCGGTTTGCAATTTTCTGAGAGAATGCAAACCGGGGGCAAAATGAACCATCTGGACTTCCCTGAAATCCGTCGTCACAAAGACGTTGTGGCCTTTCGCCAGGCCACCGGGGAGCTCTATGCCTTTCATGCGCGCAATCTGCAGGTGGCCGAAATTACTGATGAAATCTGGAACGCCTTGTCCCCCGGCCGCCTGGACTCGGCAGAACCCTTCGAGATGCCATCTGACAAACTTGATGAATCCTCGCAAAGTGTGAGGTCCTGGGAGAGCTCCGAGGGTGGTGCCAAACTTTTAGGTAAAGACCGTAACAAGTTCAATTTGACACTGAATGTGACCCAGCTGTGCAACCTGCACTGCCACTACTGCGCTGCAGGGGGCGACGGAACCTACGGGGATCCCGTGCGCCAAATTTCAGTCGAAAAGACGCTTCCCCAGATCGCGATGCTCATGGATCGACTGACCACGGGAGGAGAGTTCAACATCACCTTTCTGGGTGGTGAGCCCCTTCTCTATCCACAAGCGTTGCAAGCCATCGGTATCTACACTCTCGAACATGGCCAAGCTCGCGGCCTGAAGATTGGTTTTCAAATCATCACCAATGGAACTCTGATCACCGAGTCTGTGATTGAGCTGCTAGCTCCGCTGAAACCGACCATCACTTTAAGTCTGGATGGTCCCGCTGAAATCAACGATCTACAGCGTCCGCAAAAAAACGGTTCAAGTTCAACCGAGCTTGCAATTCGGGGACTGAAGACCTTGCTCCAACACAAGTCGCGATTTCAATCTGTTCTTCTGCACGCTGTCTTCAATCGGCACCACACTGATGTTGAAAAGGTTTGGGATTTCTTCCAACAGTTTCCCGTCGACAAAATGGAGTTCACCTTTGATGTGACGGAAAAAGATGAAGACGCCAATCTCGCCTTCATAGCAGGACTCAAGCGCGCGGCCCGAAAGGCCGTGGATCAGGGCGGCGAAAAAGAGCTGCGCCGAATCCAGTACTTTGATGTCTACTTCTCGCAACTTGATGAGCAGTATCGACGCGAGAATCATTGCGGGACAGGAAAATCGCTCTTAAGCCTAGATGCTCGTAATCAGGTCTTCCAGTGCCCTCTCGAAGTCTCCTTCAAGGATCGCCTGGTAGGCCAAGAGACCCACGTGCGCTGGGACCGCTTGAAGCCGCTACAGGCGCCTCTGATCGAACTGAATAACTGTGGGACCTGCTGGGCTCGCTTCCTTTGCGGGGGCGGTTGTTTGTTTAATCATGAAAGTTTGACAGGCGATAAGCATTCCAAACACATCACCTATTGCATTAGAACTCGCCACTTGCTGAGCGAGGTGCTAATGTACTATAAGGCTTTTAGGGAAACGGAGTAAGTATGAAAACCCCTCAAAAGAAACAACCCTCTTCGAATCCAATCAAGATCGCGAAACCTCAGCCTCAGGGCTCTGACAAGCCCCATGGCCCTCGCGATTGTTTCCCACTTGGCTAGTCCTTGGGGTTTTTAAGTGACCCCTTCTTCGTCCTTTTTTGCGAACTCGAAGAATCTCTCCTTAAAGTTCTGGCTTTTCAAGATTCTCTTCTCGATTCTCTCGGCCAGCGCCCTTCACTACTTTCAACTCGAGGCCATCGAATCCTGGCTTTATGACTTTCGTGTTCGCCTGTCGCCCTCGACCGCCATTTCGCCTCATTTCCAGTTGGTCGTCATCAATGAAGACACTTTTCGCGAACACCAGCGATACCCGAAGCTCCCCGATCTGCATCGCTCGCTTGAGATTATTCTGGCGGAAAGCCCTCATATCGTCCTGATTAACTTCTCTCCTCAGGAACTGGAAGGCACACCGGCCGAAAAGCTCAGTTTCGCTCAGCGCTTTGCCGATGAAAAGCGGATCTACTTCACCCGGGATGAGCTTCGTCCCGAAAATGAGTACCAAGATAATCTTTTGCCAGCGCCTTTTGGAAAGTTGCAAGTGGGCTACGCTCCGAAAACTCATGATCGAAAGTCCTTCGCAAAAGATGGGGTGACCCGAAGACTGATCTTGAGCTATCAGGGCCAGGCGATGCTTCAAAAACAAATCGCCCTCAACTGGAATGCTCAGCTGCTGGATGAATCGCGCCTGAGAGGGCTTTTTGATTTCTTCGGAGCCAATCAGGTCTATGTGGATTTCCGCCCGGCCGGTTCCTACCCGACCTTGGGGTTTCATCAGGTTTCTAGCGCTCCAGCGACCTCATGGACCGAAAAGGTTGTGATCGTGGGCTTCGATGCCAAACGCAAGTTCGATGATTATGTCATGACCCCGCACTCGAACGATCCGACCTATATGCATTTACCCGAAATGCAGGCCAATATGATCGACACCCTGATTCAGGGCAGTTGGCCTGTTCGCTACTCTGAAACCCTGAGCTTTCTTCTGACGTTTTTGATCTCCTTGATCACGATCCATGGGGTTCTGGTTCTGCGTCCGTCTCAGGGGCTCTTGCTGTTGGGCGGCCTGATGATTGGCTACGTTCTGTGGACCTGGAGCCTTTACGTCGCCTTTCGGTGGTGGTGGCCCTTGGCTCATCCCCTGCTCGCCGTTTTTCTTTGTTACTACTTTTTCATTCCCTACCGTTTGATCATGGAGAATCGCAGAAGCTGGGAGTACTACCAAAAGAATCAGCTCTTGCGTCAGGTGGAAGAGCTGAAGACAAACTTCATCTCGATGATGTCCCACGATCTGAAGACGCCCATTGCGAGAATTCAGGGGATGCTCGATGTGATTCTGAAGGACTCTTCTCCGCTGAGCTCTCTACAGCGGGACGCGATCGACACGATCAAGCACTCAAGTGACGACCTCTTGAAATTCATCAACGCCATTTTGAGTTACGCCAAGATGCAATCGGAAGGCGTGGATCTGCGCAAGTCCGCAAAGGACATCAATCAAATCGTTGAAGACGTGGTTCGGCGACATGAATTTCTTGCTCGAGTTAAGAAGATTCGAATCAAGACTGATCTTGAACCCCTGTTTCCGATTCCGGTTGATTCGGACCTGGTTCGACAGGTTTTCTCGAACGTTCTTGAGAACGCGATCAAATACAGCCCGGAAGAAACCGATATCCACGTCTTATCCCAGGAAAAAGAAGGCTTTATATGGGTTCAGGTTCGTGATCAGGGGCCCGGCATTCCCGAAGACGAGTTACCCCATGTTTTCTCTCAGTTTTTTCGAAGTAAGAATGCGAAAAGCTCCCCCATTAAGGGCTCTGGTTTGGGTCTTCATCTTGCCAAATATTTCTCCGAACTTCATGGCGGCGAGATCTTTGTAGAATCTACATATGGTCACGGGTCTACATTTACGATAAAACTTCCGAGTGCTTAACGCGTCTCGTCCCGTTGTTACGGGAGTTCTCAAGGGACCACACGCGCAATTTTTGACTCCGGGGGGAGTGAGTATGTTGAAAGTACTCGTCGTCGACGATGATCAGGGACTTCGGCTTTCCATCAAAACTGCGCTATCAGCCTCTCGCACCTACTTGGTGGACGAAGCTTTTGATGGAATTAACGCCCTTGAAAAGTACGAAGCTTCTGAACCGAAATACGACATCGCCATTCTTGATGTCGACATGCCTCGATTGAACGGTCTTGAGACCCTTAAGCGCCTAAAAGAAAAAAATCCCGGCTTGATCGTTGTGATGCTCACAGCACACGCCATGGTCCAAGACGCCGTTCAAGCCGTCAAAGACGGCGCCTACAACTACCTTTCAAAACCCGTGTCGGGTGATGAGCTGTTGAGCCTTCTTGATAAGGCCGTCGAAGCTCACCGTTTGATCTCTTCGATTGCTGCAAGCTCGCCTGTTCTTTTGGAAGAAGGGCGAAAGATTATCGGCTCGAACACACAAATGCAGAAGGTCTTCAACATCATCCACAAACTTGCGAAAGTGGATACGCCTGTTCTGATCCGCGGAGCCTCGGGAACTGGGAAAGAGCTGGTCGCTCGAGCGATTCACTTCAACTCGGCCCGCAAGGACGGAAAGTTTGTCGCCATTAACTGCTCGGCCATCCCTGAAAACCTTTTTGAGTCCGAACTTTTTGGCCACGAAAAAGGAGCCTTCACGGGCGCCGATCAGCGAAAGATCGGAAAGTTCCAGTATGCCGAAGGTGGCACTCTCTTTTTGGATGAAGTCGGCGACATGCCCGCTTTGATGCAGGTGAAGATCCTGCGCGTCCTTCAAGAGCGCGTGTTCACGCCGGTCGGATCGAATCGCGAATTTCCGACAAATGTTAGAATCATTGCAGCGACGAATCGTCCCCTTGAAGACATGATCCAAAAAGGCAACTTCCGAGAAGATCTCTTCTACCGGCTGAATGTCGTTCCGATTTTCTTGCCTTCGTTGTCGGATCGAAAAGACGACATCGATCGCATGGTTCAAAACTTCATTAAGAAGTTTAATGAAATTCATCGTAAATCGATTCGCGGCATCAGTCCGGACGCCCTCAATATTTTGAAGCGGCACAACTGGCCAGGGAATATTCGAGAACTTGAGAATGTCATTGAACATGCCTTCGTCCTCGAAACTTCCAACGTGATCAGTCCCGCCTCTTTGCCGGAGTCTTTGCTTGAGGCTGTGGGCGTGGATCTTTTAGATGTCTCGACTCTTGCCGAGGCAACACCTGCTTCGCCGTCGAGTGCTTCGTCTGGATCGATTCAATTTGCTGGTGGCGACGATGAGCTGGATTCCGACATCGCTTTGGACGAGGAAGAAGCCGAGGACGTCGGTTTAGCTCTGACGGGTGTCAATGAAAATTTTGACTTCAACGCGCAGAAAGAAGCCTTTGAAAAAGAGTTCATCATGAAGGCTTTGAAAGCCTTTAAGGGCCGGATTAACCAGACCGCCCTCCATGCGAACATTCCCAAGAAGACCTTGCTTCGCAAGATCGAAAAGTACGGAATCAACGCCAAAGATTTTCAATAGAAAAACAATCGCCTGATCGTTGACTCGATCGGGCTTTCCTTTTAGCTTCATCACCTCATGACTTTGGACTTTCTGCCGCCCCAAGCTTACACCAAGGAAACTCTTCTGAAGGCCTACAACTGGCTTCAGGATCAAACCGATCAGGTCCGCGAAATGGCGTCGACACCCGATCATCTTGTGAGCTTGTACCTTAAGGCGACCCGACATGGGGCCGAATCTGCCGAGCGACCCAGCCTGCAGAACTTCAAAAGTGAACTGAAGAGTCTTGCCGGCATGATGGGGGACTTAGAAAAGAAGCCTAAAGCACCGACCCCGGCCCAAGCGCCCGCACCCCAGACTGTGGCGCCCGTAGCAACCGCGACGCCGCCAGCTTCTGCGCCCTCGATGGCTCCTCGGCCTGCGGTTTCGGGAACTGCGACTCAAATGGGAACGGCCGTGACTTCTGGGACTCCGGGCCCGACCGCGACAGTTCCGGCAACGGCTCCCCGCGGGCCTGCAGTGGATGAACTCACCCAGACCTTGATTCGAGAGGTCAAAACCGAGCTGAATTTATCTTCTGATCACGAAGCATTAAGAATGCTCGTGAAAATTGGCTACCAAAAAGTCAGATCCCTCTATAAATAAAGGGAATGACTCAAAAACCTGATTACAAATCGACGGTCCGCCTTCCGATCACGGATTTCCCCATGAAGGGCAATTTGAACGTGAAAGAGCCCGAAATCATTAAGGGCTGGCGAGACAAAAAAATCTATCAAAAGCTGCTTCAAAAAAATCAAAAGGGAAAAACCTTTTCTTTGCCCGATGGTCCTCCTTACGCGAACGGCTCTATCCACATGGGCCATACGCTGAACAAGTGTTTGAAAGATATCATTATCAAGTACAAGAACCTTCAGGGCTTCCAAGCTCCCTTTATTCCGGGCTGGGACTGTCATGGTCTTCCGATTGAGCACAAGGTTCTCAAGGATCTCCAAGAAAAAAAGCAAACCAAATCAGATCAGGAAATCTTGGGCCTGTGCCGCGCAGAGGCTCGCGAGTGGATTGGTCACCAGCAAGAACAGTTTGAACGCCTGGGGGTCTTGGCAGATTGGGAGAATCCTTACCTTACGATGTCTCCTGATTACGAAGCGGAAACCATCCGCGAATTCGCGAGAATGTACGATAAGGGTTTGGTCTACCGGGGCGTGAAACCCGTTTATTGGAATTGGGTTTTGAAGACAGCGTTGGCAGAAGCTGAAGTTGAGTATCACAACCACAAGAGCCCTTCGATCTACGTGAAGTTCAAGGTTGAGGACTCAGCGACTCTTAAATTTTTGGGATCTCCGACGAAGCCAACTTCGTTTGTGATTTGGACGACGACTCCTTGGACCCTTCCCGCGAACGTGGCCATCTGTTTGCACCCTGATTTCGAGTACGGGGTTTTTGATGCAGGCTCAGAAAATCTTGTGATTGCCAAGAACCTCCAGGTTTTTGTCGAAAAGGAAACTGGGCTGAGTCTTCAATTCATCTCGAGCTTCAAAGGCGCCCAGGCCGAGCGCTTGAAAGCGCGACATCCGTGGCTTCAACGCGATTCGATCTTGGTGCTTGGCGACCACGTCACTCAAGAAACAGGAACGGGTTGCGTTCACACCGCCCCTGGACACGGAGCGGATGACTTTAAGGTGGGTCAAAAGTATGGACTTCCTGTCTTGTGCCCCGTGAATGATTCCGGCGCCTTCACTGATGGGGTGCCTGAGTGGGCGGGACAAAATATTTTTAAAGCGAACCCGCTGATTATTGAAAAACTGAAGTCGCTAGGCGTTCTCTTGTCCGCAAAAGAGATCGAACACTCCTACCCGCACGGCTGGAGAAGTAAGACGCCTTTGATTTTCCGAACGACTCCTCAATGGTTTTTAGGATTGGATCTTGAGCAAAGTCAGCTGCGCAAAAAGACGCTCGCAAGCTTGGATCAGGTGGGCTTCTTCCCAGAGTGGGGAAAAGCTCGTTTCATCGCCATGATGGAAGGCCGACCCGATTGGTGTCTGAGCCGCCAAAGAATCTGGGGCGTTCCGATTCCTTTCTACTACTGCAAAAAAACAGGGCGCGTTCTTGCCGATGTGAAGATCATGATGAAGATCGCGGACCTTGTCGAAAAAAATGGGGGCATCGAAGCCTACTGGAAAACACCCCCTGAACAGGTGGTTGGCGATTTCAGTCCTCAGGCAGATGGTTTTGGATCAGAGGGCTTTGTTCACGGAAAAGACATTCTCGATGTTTGGTTTGATTCTGGCGTCATGCATGCTTTGGTTCTGAAGCGACGCCCGGGCATGGCCTTCCCGGCCGACCTTTATCTGGAAGGTTCGGATCAGCACCGAGGTTGGTTCAACAGCTCGATGTTGGCGTCCCAGGCTGTTAATGGAGCTCCACCTTACAAGAATCTTTTGACTCACGGATTTGTGACCGATTCAAAAGGTTATAAAATGAGTAAATCCGCTGGGAATGGTGTAGACCCGATGGACATCGCAGGACAAAACGGAGCGGAGATTCTGCGCCTGTGGGTGGCTTCGGCCGATTACGGTCAAGACGTGCCTTACGGAAAAGAGGATTTAGCGCGAGTCACGGAAGTCTATCGTCGCTTTCGAAATACCTTCCGCTACATTCTGGGCGCAGTTTCAGATTTTAATCCCGAGACTGATCGCATCGCTTACGAAAAGATGACGGATGTAGATCGCTGGGCCCTTCATCAAACAGCTGTCCTTGTTGAGACTGTGACGAAGGCCTACGACGATCTCGAGTTTCACCGTGTCTATCATGCTCTGAATCAGTTTTTCACTGTGACACTCTCATCCATGTATCTCGATATTCTCAAGGATCGACTTTACACCTGGAAGCCGAACGGCGTCCCACGACGAAGTGCTCAAACGGTGTTGTACGACATGACTTCGATTCTTCTTCGAATCATGGCACCTATCACGAGTTTCTTGAGTGAAGAGGCCTACGGATATTTCAAGGGTAAAACCCAAGAGAGTATTTTCCTCGAGCCCTATCCCACTCTGCCGGCAAGCTGGAAGAACGAAAAGTTAGCTGCAACATTTGAGCTCGCTTTGAAGGCTCGAAGTGATGTGCAGAAGAAACTTGAAGAGCTTCGAGCGGCCAAAACGATCGGCTCGAGTCTTGAGGCGGCGGTTCGAATCAGCGCCGATGGGGCGCTTTACGAATCGCTCAAGGGAATGCAAGATTTGCGAGAGTTTCTGATAGTTTCAGTTGTCGACCTTCAGGAAGGCCCCTACAATTTAGAGACAAGAAAAGCGGACGGCGAAAAGTGCGAGCGCTGCTGGGTCTATTCAACCGATATTGGATCAGATTCGAAGCTGCCTGGAGTTTGTCCGAAATGTGTTGAGGCCCTAACATGAACAAAAAGTATTTGGTCACGGCGATTTTATCTGGAGTGATTGTAGCCCTCGATCAGATCACCAAAATTCTTGTACTTTCGAAGTTCAAGCTCGGCGAATCCTACGTCGTCGTTGAGAACTTCTTTAATTTGACCTTTGTAAAAAACTTCGGTGCGGCCTTTGGATTCCTAGCGCAATCTCACCCTCAGTTTCGTGAGATCTTTTTCTTGGTCATGCCCCCTTTGGCCATGATTGTGATCGGAGTGCTTCTGAAGAGCGCTGACTCGGAAGACAAAGTTCAGGTCTTAGCTTTGAGCTCGATTTTGGGCGGCGCCATTGGCAATTACATCGATCGACTCCGTTTCCGATATGTCGTCGATTTTTTAGATTTTCATTGGTTCAACCAGTATTCGTGGCCTGCCTTCAATATTGCGGACTCGGCCATTGTTGTGGGCGTGATGGTGCTGATGATTCAGATGTTTTTTGAAAGTCGCAAAGCCAAATCTAGTCAAAATAAATAAAGCTAAGCTGCGGGTTTTCTCCGAACGGATTGTGTCTTTGCCAAAAGTAGCTCACCACGCGAGTTTTTTCGCCCTTTTTCACTTGAAAGACTGTGAGATCCGAGTTTTCAACGATCTGGTGAAGACCGCGTCCGGCTCCGCCTTTACCTGTCTGCGCATTCAGATGATCGGGCTTTCCCCTGTAGTTGGCTTCAAGATAATCAATTAGCATGTCGCGAGTAAGTCCCCCAAAGGGGTCGCTGACCGCAATGGCGACAATCTGGTTCTTCGTGCCGTACTCAAACGTTGAATACTGCTCGGGAGTCAGATGCACATCTTCTTTACGAGACAAATGGTTATAAAGACTCTTTCCGCTTTTGTCAGATGGGGCGTCGTAGATGGCATTCATCAGCATCTCTTCGGCTACCTGATAGCAACGATCCGTGATCGTCGTGCGAACCTTTTGAGTCTTAAGGTAATCAACCATTTTGTCTTTCAGATCATGCCTTTCCTTGGCAGATTTGACCTGAACTGACTCGGTATGGGTTGGATTCTGCAACAATTCCCCAAGGCTTTTAAAGTCTTGTTCCGCGATATCCTTAAGAAGTTGGGCGAGCAAATCCCATGAGTCGCGAGCAAAAAGACCCTCACACAAAAATGAGTCGAAGCTATCGGCATCTTTCATTTTGTTGATTTTCTCTTTGATGGGGGCGCGAAACGCGAGGATACGATTGTGATGGGAAGGGTCGGTTGAAGCTGGTGCCCCTTCATGTCGCACTTCAAGCTGGTACGACTTCATAAAATCGCAAAAGTCATCCCAAGGTTCGGGACGATTTCCGACAATTGTAAGAGCAGCTCTTGGACTTGAAGCCATCCCTTCAAGTATCCGGGCGTTGCTCTGACAATGTCATCTCGTCAAGAGTCTAGTTTGGCTGATAATTTTTCTTAGCTATTTGAAATGAACGCTACTCTGGATCTGTGGACTCTTTGCTTTACTTTTTTTGGATCAGTCTGACTGTAAGTCTTTGCCTAGTTTGGATTGTGCGAAGATCCTCGGATCTTAAATTTCCAGTCCATCTTGCACTCGAACTCACAGGCTGGTTGCTTGTCGCAATCCCGCTGGGCGCACGGCTTTTCCACGTCGTTTATGAACAACCGTCTTATTACGCCGAACAACCCCTTCGTATCCTTGAGGTTTGGAGCGGAGGATTTGTTTACTATGGCGGATGGATTGCGGGACTTTTGGTCACGGGTCTGTTCTTCCGAACTCCCCGCGAGCGAAGCTTTTGGCAAACGGCGGACTTTTTATCGCCCGTCCTGAGTTTTGGAAGCGGAATCGGCCGATTCGCCTGTTTCCTCCAAGGATGCTGTTATGGCCAGGAGTGGACAGGACTTTTGTCTATACAGGGTCGACATCCTGCTCAACTGTATCAAATGTTTTGGGATCTTGGGGTCGGACTGCTTCTTCTCATTTTAGAAAAGAAGAAATCTTTGCATACGGGCGTCCATTTTGGTCTGTGGCTACTTTTAAGCGGTGTGGGTCGATTTGCCGTTGAATTCTTTCGAGCTGATTTCCGCGGATACTTTCTGATGGGGCTTTCGATCTCTCAATGGATTGCGCTTGGGATCATGGTTGTCGGTTTGGCGATCTTAAAGACTCGACGTCAGGCGATCAGAAAACTCTGACACACTTCGACTTTTCATAGTTATCAAACATCTTAGTGTTTAAGTCTAGACTTGGTAAAAGTTGAACCGACTTGGAGCGTTTGGACTTCTCCATCTTATTGTTCATAGCCAAAGTGAAGGCACCCATCAACAAACAAGGAGGCCCGAAATGGCAGCACCGAAAGTTCTTCCCCAAAAATTAGGAATCGTCCCCTGGTACACGTATCAAACCGCCGGAAACTCGAAGAGTTTAGATTTCTACCAAAAACTTTTCCAATGGAAAACGCAGTCCTTCTCGATTCCCGGACAAGGTCAGTTTGATATGTGGACAGCGGACTCTTCGCAGTTCGCCGACATCGACACTCGCACAAAGCTTGAGCGTGCCACATGGGCAACATATGTCCTTGTTGAAAATGTTGAAGAGACATTGAAAAAAGTATCAAAGATGAAAGGGAAAGTCTTGAAACCTGCTTTTGATCTACCTGGAATCGGCCGCATGGGGCTTTTTGCAGATCCCTTCGGTGCGACTCTTTGGGTTTATACACCGACTGATTTTTCGCAGTCTGACTCGGCCATGGGCACGACAGAGGGACGCGTGTGCTGGCATGAACTGATGGTGAACAAGCCCGAAGAGGCCCGCGCGTTCTATAGTGAGCTTTTCAATTGGAAGATTGATTTTGATGCTAAGACGAAAATGCACTTCATTAAGGCTCATGACAAAGTGCTCGGCCATATCATGCAGACTCCTCAATCAGCGCAGAAGGAAACTCCTGCCTGGCATCTCTATTTTATGACCCAGAACCTAGACAAGACGGCGACTCAAGCCCAAAAACTGGGAGCGCGCTGTTTGATGGCGAAAACTGAAGTGCCTCAAACAGGTTTCTTCAGCTTCTGGGAAGACCCAGCCGGCGCCTTCTTCTACCTTTGGCAACCCACGACACGAGCGTAATAAGTCTTCAATTTGGATGCAGGGCCTTCAGCCTGGAGGCCCTAGCCCTTGTGACTCTACTTTTTTCGAGCCTTCCCTAGAAGTCGCAGCATTTCGATGTACAACCAGACAAGAGTGACCAAAAGTCCAAAGGACGCATACCATTCCATGTATTTGGGAGCTCTTGCATTTGCACCTGTTTCGATAAAATCAAAATCCAAAACCAAGTTGAAGGCCGCAACCGCAGTGATCACGACAGAAACTCCGATCCCAAGGGGACCGGATTCATGAATCAGTGGGACTTGCATACCAAAAAAATGAAGGCCGAGATCGATCAGATAAACAAGCGCAATTCCGCCGGTGGCGGCGCAGATTCCTAGCTTAAAATTTTCAGTTGCCCGAATCAGGTTCGATTTATACGCAAAGAGCAAAGCCAAAAAGGTTCCAAGTGTGCAAAGAACCGCCTGAAAGACGATCCCAGGATAGCGAGCTTCGAAGATGGAAGAAAGAACACCGAGCACAGCTCCCTCAAGAAGAGCGTAGACCGGAGCCAAGAAAGGGGCCGTCGTCTTTTTGAAGATGATCACCAATGATAGAATAAACGCCCCAAGAACCACGGGCAGATACCACACCGGAATCTCAGGAGCCGTTCCCGCCGACCATCCGCTTGGAAATGATCGAGTCCACGTGAAATAGGCACCACCTAAGACCAACAGGATCAAGAAGAGGCTCTTATTCACCGTTCCTTCGATTGTCATCGTTGAGCCCGTTGATTCAAGACCACGAAACGTATTTTCGGAAAGCGCTGGATTCGAGGTTCTCATTTTGTAGTTTCTCCTGATTGTTCTATCTTAGGAATCGAAAGATCGAGTCGCAAGGGCGAAAATGAGTTTTCGTTTAAAGAGTCAAGCTCGGGAAACTGCCTCTAAAGAGATCCGAAAAAAGTTTAGTGATGGTTCATCCCTGGCACCGTCTTAGATTGAGATTTTCAGCTTCACTGATCTCGAATCTACAGGGGTCTCAGCTCGAGACAGTTCGCCTTCTTGAGCCCTTTGTCGAAAGTTTAGACACCAAGAGTCCCTTTAATCTGAGATGGACTCTCAGACCCCTGGCACATTCCCTGAAATAGAGTCTGGTAGGCGAGAGTCCTGAACCACAGAACTCTTCAACCTGAAAGGGAGACTTTATGGAACTCAAAAACTGGAAGCAATACGGACAGACCTTGCTTGTGATCGGAATTGCGATCGCGCTGGCCGCCTGCGGAAGTAATAAGAAGTCTTCCACGACACCAGCAAACGGCGTTTGGGGCCCCGGTCCTAACGGATACTTCGGGGACATGTACATGAACTCGAATGATGCCGGATATCTTGGAGACAACTTCGCGTGGCGCAACTTCACGATCACCGATGGCGGTGTCTTTCGCGAATTTATTAAAAAAGTTCACGGAGTGTGTGACCGAACAGCCGTGACTGGCGGAATCCACAGCTGTAACAACTGGGTGAACAGTTATTTCCGAATCATTTACCAGGCGCACAGCTCTTCCCCTTCACGTTCACGCATCATGTTTATGACCTATCCCCAGACAAGTCAGTACTACTGGTATGGATACCAGCTGCCATCCTTCGATCAGTTCTTCCAATCGTTTTTGGGATTCCCAACACCTTATCAGGTGGGTGTGGCTCGAAATCCGATTGCTCTGGACATGACCGTGTCAAACATCAACAACTCGCAAGGGTTTGAGGCGCGGGCCTTCGGAGCACAGGATAGTCTCGCGAATCGAAGTCTGATTCAGTTTCAAGTGACGACTGGAAAAGTCCTGGATCAGCAGGTGGGTTTCACTCTGAACTTTGAAGGACGACCTTTTGCATCAGGAACTCTCTACCGTTGTACTTATCCAGACTGCCGCTAAAATAGACCTATGATGAAAGAACGAAAAGTAAAATGCCCGCAGTGCGGGCGTCTTACAATTTACTCTCTCGAAAATAAGTTCCGACCCTTCTGCTCGGAGCGCTGTCGGCTTCTCGATTTGGGAGCCTGGGCGGAAGAGAGTTACCGTGTTCCCACGCACGAGCACGTGGATTTTACGCACCCCGAAAATGAAGAGCCAAAAGCCTAATTCGATTTTTTCTTGACGAATTTCCGAAAAAGTCTTGTGATCTGTTCTTGTCAGAGGATGACGAACCCTTAACCACTCAAAAAGGAGTGCAAAATGAACAAGGCACAATTGATCGAAAAAATCGCAACAGAAGCTAAGGTTTCTAAGGCTCAAGCTGAAAACCTTTTGGACTGCGCACTTGAGAACATCAAGAAGGCTGTTAAGAAAGGTGACGATGTAAAGCTTGTTGGCTTTGGCACTTTCACAAAAGCAAAGCGTAAAGCACGCACTGGCCGCAATCCTCAAACTGGCAAGGCCATCAAGATCCCAGCTTCTTGGGCTCCTAAGTTCCGCGCCGGAGCTGAGTTTAAGCAAATGGTGAAATAAGGTTTTTTTGACTTAAACCTTGAAAAGCCACCCTCTGGGTGGCTTTTTTATTTTGAGCCTGTTCTTTTCATAGACCTTTCGAAACCCTTCGGACATAGTTGATTCATGACTCAATTTCAAAAAGAACTGAAACGCATTGGAGTCTATACGAGTGGTGGCGACGCCCCCGGAATGAACGCCTGTCTTCGCGCCGTTGTGCGAACCGCAAAGGCCCGCGGACTTGAAGTCTGGGGAATTGAACGAGCCTATACGGGTATGATTGAAAATGAAATGCGGCCTCTCGAGGCCCGAGGAATGGCCAATATTCTGCAGCGTGGCGGCACCCTGCTTAAAACGGGGCGATCTTCCGAGTTCCACAAAGCTGAGTTTAGGGCTACGGCCGCTCAAAACCTTCAAAAAAATCAAATTGATGCTTTAGTTTGCATTGGCGGCGATGGGTCCTTTCGTGGAGCCATGGCTCTTTGGCAAGAGCATCAGATTCCCATCATTGGAGCACCGGGAACGATAGATAACGATCTTTTTGGAACAGATCTCACAATTGGCTTTGATACGGCTGTGAACACGGCTCTTGAGGCCATCGATAAAATTCGTGATACGGCCGACAGTCATGATCGACTTTTTATCGTCGAAGTGATGGGTCGAAACTCGGGTCACATCGCGGCCTACGTGGGTCTAGCTTGCGGAGCGGAAGAAGTTTTCACTCCTGAGATCAACACCACGGTGGACAAAGCTGTGGAGAAGATCCTCGAGGCCCAGAAAAAAGGGAAACGCTCGAGCATCATTGTCTCGGCCGAGGGGCAGAAGCCAGGACGCGCATACGATCTGGCCGATGCCATTCGCAAGAAGACAGGACTGGATGCGAAAGTTGCGATTTTGGGTCACATCCAGCGAGGCGGAAGCCCCACAGCCACAGATCGCATTGTCGCGGCCCGAATGGGATCAGGGGCTGTTGACGCCCTCTTGAAGGGTCATTGCAACACAATGGTGGGAATCGAAAAAAATGAAATTGTTCTTGTCCCCTTCGAGCTCGCGACTCAGAGAGATAAGAAGTCTTCTCTCGACTTTGTTAAGCTGTCGAATCTCCTTGCAATTTAGGCTGTTTTTCGAGAGATTTTCTTTACAGGAGATCGCTATGAAGACGCTCGCATCTTGGACCCTCTTGCTTTCACTTTTGGTCAGTTTCATTGCCGGTTGCACCAAAAAGACAGATGAAATTCTGATCGGCGAATTTGGGACCTTGAGCGGCAATGACGCTTCGTTTGGTCAGTCGACCAACAAGGGCATTCGAATGGCCTTTGACGAGATCAACTCGGCGGGCGGCATCAAAGGCAAAAAACTGAAGCTGATCACCTACGACAACCAAGGAAAGCCCGATGAGTCAGCTGCGGTTGTGAAACGCTTGATCACTCAAGACAAGGTCCTTGCGATTTTAGGCGAAGTGGCGTCTCAACGTTCGTTGGCGGCGGCACCCA
The DNA here is from genome assembly GCA_046336915.1 of Bdellovibrionales bacterium. GTDB lineage: Bacteria > Bdellovibrionota > Bdellovibrionia > Bdellovibrionales > Bdellovibrionaceae. The sequence goes on along the minus strand of JBKDHV010000091.1, from coordinate 11,421 downwards.
TTGCTCAGCAATACAAGGTTCCCATGATTTCGCCCTCGTCAACCAGCCCGAAGGTGACGCAGGTTGGGGACTATGTTTTTCGAATTTGCTTTATTGATCCCTTCCAAGGTTCCGTCATGGCGCGCTTCATGACCGAGCATTTGAAATTGAAGAAAGTGGCGATCCTTCGCGATGTGAAAAACGAATACTCCGTCGGCCTAGCCGATGTTTTCGCCAAAGTTGCAAAAGAAAAGGGCGCCGAGATTCTTTTGGATGTCAGCTACCAAGCTGGAGACATCGATTTCAAATCGCAGCTCACTCAGATTAAGTCCAAAAATCCGGAAGCGATCTTCATTCCGGGTTATTACGGCGAGGTTGGCTTGATTACCAGCCAAGCACGACAGCTTGGCATCAAAGCCGTCTTCTTGGGCGGAGACGGTTGGGAGAATAATTCTCTTAGCGAGATCGCAAAGGATTCCGCAAACGGAAGTTATTTCTCAAATCATTACTCCACCGATAGCACAGATCCGAAAACTCAGGATTTCATTCAGCGCTTCAAAGACAAGTACGGCGAAACACCCGACTCGATGGCCGCCCTGGGTTATGACGCGGCCAAGATTTTGGCTCAAGCGATCGAACGAACAACTGAAATCTCTCCCGAAAATATTCGCAGCGAAATTGCGAAGACCAAAGACTTCGTGGGTGTGACCGGTAAGATCACGATCGATGCCGATCGAAATGCGGCGAAGCCTGCCGTGATTGTGCAAGTTGAAGGCAATCAACGCAAATTCGTGACGAGCATCGCGCCGTAATATGCAGGATTTAGCGCAACACCTTATCAACGGTCTCAGTTTAGGAAGCATTTACGCTCTCATTGCTTTGGGCTACACCATGGTCTACGGCGTCCTCCAGCTGATTAACTTCGCTCATGCTGACATCTACATGGTTGGAGCTTTTGCTTCTTACTATGTGGCGCGCTGGATGGATCTTGAAGCAAGTCCCGGAATTGCATCGCTTGCGATGGCCCTGTTTGCGTCGATGGCCTGCTGTGCGCTTTTGGGTGTTTTGATTGAGCGGCTGGCCTATCGCCCTCTACGAGGATCTCCGAAGCTGAACATCCTGATTACGGCGATTGGCGTGAGTCTTCTTCTCGAGTTTGGCGCTCAGCTGATCTTCGGTGCGAATCCTAAGTACTTCCCGCGCCTGATCGAAGACCATGCTCTGATCGAAAATGAGTTTCTCGTATTGAAATCTCTCGACATTACCGTGTTTGCTGTCACCCTTCTTGCCTTAGCTGTCCTTCACTACTTGGTCTACAAAACGAAGTTAGGGAAATCCATGCGTGCGATCTCGCATAGTATGACGACGGCCAGTTTGCTGGGCATTAACGTGAACACCGTAGTTGTTTTTACTTTCATTGTGGGAAGTGCTCTTGCTGGCGTTGGCAGTGTCCTTGTGGGTCTTAAGTATCCTAAAATTGAACCTCTCATGGGAGTTATGATTGGGCTGAAGGCCTTTGTGGCTGCAGTTCTGGGTGGCATCGGAAATATGTCAGGAGCGGTCATCGGCGCGTTCTTGATGGGGCTTTCCGAAGAGTTTGTCGTGGCCTACTTGTCGTCCACGATGCGCGACGCCCTCGCTTTTGGACTTTTGATTGGCATTCTGATTTGGAAACCCTCTGGCCTGTTGGGTAAACACGCTATCGAGAAAGTATGAAGAAGGCCTTTCAACGACCGGCCCTTATCTTTCTTGGCTTTCTCGTATCGGGATTCGTTTTCCAGCATGCCTTGAATGGTTATATTCAGATTCTCATTCTTCAGATCCTGATGTACTCGATCGCAGCCATGAGCTTGAACCTTGTGAATGGGTTCACAGGTCAGTTTTCCTTGGGCCATGCCGGCTTTATGGCCGTCGGCGCCTACACCAGCGCCTACTTGAGCCAGCTTTTTCCTGGTTTTTTGGAATCGACTCATATTCTTGGATTTTTGATTTTCTCGATTCTGTCCGGCGTGACGGCTGGCCTATGTGGCTACGCCGTGGGTTTGCCCTCTTTGCGGCTTCGTGGAGACTACCTAGCGATTGTCACCCTAGGATTTGGAGAAATTCTTCGCGTGATCCTCTTGAACGTCGAAGCCTTAGGCGCAGCTCGAGGAATTTCAGGAATCGTTCCCTACCCCGAGCTGGGCTTTCTGGATCGCTTTTGGGTGAGCTTTTCCTACATTTCGTTTTGGTTTCTTGTGTGCTTTTTCTTTTTGTGGCGCTTGACCCGAGGTCGCTTTGGGCGCCAGTTCTTGAGTGTGCGCGAGGACGAAGTGGCCGCCTTGAGCTTGGGCCTGAACACCACTTCGATTAAAGTGAACTCTTTTGTCGTGGCCTCTTTCTTCGCGGGCGTCACCGGATCGATTTATGCCCACCTGATTAGCATTGTGACGCCCTCGGTGTTTGGATTCATGATGAGTGTGAACATCGTCGTCATGGTTGTTCTTGGGGGAATGGGAAGTTTCTCGGGCTCGATCCTCGCTGCGACCTTTATGACCCTCGTGCCAGAGCTGCTTCGATCCCTTCAGACATTTACTGGAATTGATCTTCGGATGGTTCTGTTTTCTTTTAGCTTGATTTTGATCATGATCTTCCGCCCCTCAGGCCTTATGGGTGAAAAGGAAATGACGGATTATTTCGATCTTTCGCGTTTTAAGAAGGGGACCAAAGCTTGAGCCTTTTAAAAGCTGAATCTCTTTCGATCCATTTTGGCGGCGTGAAGGCCGTTGATCAGGTCAGCCTAGAGATTCCAAAAGGAACTCTGTTTGGACTGATCGGACCCAACGGGGCTGGAAAGACAACTTTCTTCAATTTGCTCACGGGTGTGTATCGCCCCACGAGCGGCCGACTTTTTTTTGATGGACAGGATATTACGAATCTTTCGACGCCTCGTCGAAGTCTGATTGGAATTCGCCGAACGTTCCAGAACATTCGACTTTTTAAAGAACTGACAGTTCTTGAGAATGCCCTGATTGCAGTGGACCAAAAACTTTCTTATTCCTATTGGGACTCCTTTACGATGAGTTTTGAGTTCGAAACTCAAGAAAAAGAAGCTCGTGACCGCGCACGCGATCTTCTTGCGCTTTTCAAACTTGAAAAATACCAGAACGAAAAGGCCATGAATCTTTCCTACGGGGCTCAACGGAAACTTGAAATCATTCGAACCTTGATGTCGGGTCCAAAGCTTATTCTTCTTGATGAACCTGCAGCCGGGATGAACCACTCGGAAACCGACCAGCTGACACAGCTCATTCGCCAAATCCAAAAGCAGTTCGATCTTACGGTTTTACTGATTGAACATGACATGAAGCTTGTAATGGGAATTTGCGATCGAATCGCCGTGCTAGATCACGGTGTGAAGATTGCCGAGGGCAATCCTCTTGAAGTCAGAAATAATAAGCAGGTCATCGAGGCCTACTTAGGTCCCGAGGAGGAACATCCATGAAGCAGCCTCTTCTTCGGGTCGAAGATTTCAAAGTTTTCTATGGAGCCATTGAAGCCGTCAAAGGGGTTAACTTCGAGATTATGACCGGTGAAATTGTATCTTTGATCGGCTGTAATGGCGCCGGCAAGTCGTCAACTCTACGCGGACTTTCGGGAGTGGTGAAAAGTACGGGCAAGGTCTCTTTATTAGGAAAGAATATTTCGAATCTTTCGCCCCACCAGAGAGTCTTGTTGGGCCTGATTCATTGCCCGGAAGGGCGCGGGCTTTTCCCTCATATGAGCGTGGAAGAGAATCTTGAAATTGGAACGTTCTTTCGAATCGACCGAGCAAATCTTCAAAGAGATTACGAAGTCTGCTTTTCGCTTTTTCCGCGCGTAAAAGAGAGACTTCACCAAATGGCGGGAACTTTGTCAGGGGGTGAGCAGCAGATGGTCGCCATTTGTCGTGCGATCCTGGCGCAACCCAAGATTTTGCTGCTGGATGAACCTTCCCTTGGGCTCGCTCCGCTGGTGGTAGCCCAGATATTTTCGGTCATTAAAACCTTGAATCAACAAGGAACAACGATTCTTCTTGTTGAGCAAAATGCGAAGCAGGCGCTTCGAGTGTCCCACCGTGCTTACGTTCTTGAAACCGGTGAAATTCCTAAATCCGGAACTGGAAAAGAACTTCTTGAGAATGACGAAATTCGAAAAAGCTATTTAGGAATTTGATGTCAGTCCAAACGCTTAAACTTCCTCGGTTGCATGAAGCCCTCATTGTTGGAGGTTTCTCCATTCTTGTGCTCTTCTTTTTGAAGATCACAAATACGGCTCAGGCCGATAATTCGACGTCTTGGTTTATTTACTACTTTTCTTTCGTCGCGAATTTCCCCCACTTTCTAGTTTCCTATCAGCTTCTGTATTGGGACTCGAAGAATCAGCTTTTCTCACATCCGCGCTATCTGGTGGCTTCGGTCGTGGCTCCGGGCCTTTTGCTCGGAATCCTATTCTATGGGCTATTCGCCCCCAGCCGCGAGGTTCTGGGGCAGGCTCTCAATGCCATGTATTTCTTCGTGGGCTGGCATTATGTGAAACAAACCTTTGGCGTCATCTCTGTGTGCAACTCTCACGAAAAGATCTTCTTCACGAGCTTCGAAAGATTTGCGGTAAAAGGATTTTTGTACTGCATTTGGGCACTGTCTTGGATTTCTTTGAACTCCTTTGGGGCTGAATATCAAATGGAGGGAATCCTCTATCGATCTTTGGCGTTGAATCCTTTGTATCTCAAACTGGCTTACAGTCTGCTGGTGGGCTTTGGCCTACTTTGCGCCTACACGGGCTATCAGCGCTACATTCGAGAGGGAAATATCATCTCGTGGTCGGGATTTGTGGCGGTCTTCGCACTCTTGTGCTGGTATCTGCCGACCCTTTACCATCCCACTTTTTATCTGGTGGTTCCGCTTTTCCATTCTTTGCAGTATCTGTACTTCGTCTATCTTGTGAAAACCAACGAAGCTCTTGATCGCCATCCCAGCCGCCAGACCCCCGAGGATCGCAAGGCTTTCTTCAAGAGTTACTACGGGTACTTGGCTTGGCCCTTTATCACGGGCGCTGTTTTTATGTGGTTCTTGCCACGGTATTTAGATGAATCGGGCGTCCTGGCTAGTCAGTTTGAAAGGGCCGCGCCTTTCATGTTTGCCTTTACGGTCTTTATCAATATTCATCACTACTTTATCGATCACGCGATTTGGCGACACGACAATCCAAAAGTTAAAAAGTATTTGTTTTAGAGATCGAGTCGCACATCGGGGCGAGATGTGAGTCTTGTGAACCTTTGAGCCCCTCTGTAGAAACACAAAATAAGAAAGCCGCTTTCGCGACTTTCTTTGGTCTTTGGGTCATAGAGTTAATTGAGTTTGATTAAATTGAAGGGCGCGAAAGAGCCCGAACGTTTTTCAGACTTGCCTTCACGAGATCATTTTCAAGCAAGGGATCTTGTTGTCTTAGACTTCAAGACCCCTTATGAAACTTCTCGTAGTGCGCCTTGGGTCACAGACCCGTCACTCTTAGCGCTTAAGTTGGATGACTTCGTTCAAGAGTTCGTCCGTCGTCGTGATCGTTTTCGCGTTGGCTTGGAACGATCTTTGATTCTGGATCATGTTAACAAACTCTGTCGCAAGGTCGACTGTTGATCGCTCAAGAGACTTTGCGTAGATCGAACCACGACCTGCAGCTTTCGGAGCACCGAGTGCGGCAACTCCTGAATCCCGAGACTCACGCAGACGGTTGTTACCAACTTTGAACATGGCTTCCGGGTTCTCGAATTTTGCAATCGCAATCTGAGCAAGATCCTTCGCTTGACCGTTGGAGTAAACAGCCGTCAGCATCCCTTCATCGTTGAAGGACAGACCTGTGATCGTTCCTGCAGCGGCTCCGTCTTGGTTCCAGCTGATCAAGTCAGAAGACTTACCGTACTGTTTCGTTCCATCAAGACCTTTTCCGCCCTCTTCAATTGCATCACCGAACGAGATCTTCACTTTTTGATCTTGAAGAGCACCGCCCATGAAATTGAAGGCTGAGTTTGTCACCTCTTGGCGCTGAAGTTTTCCGTCAACCGTGAATTCGAGCTTACCAGATACGACTTCGGAAAGTTTACCTTCCTCGCCGCCTGTTACAGCTTTTCCGTCACACATTCCGCGGAATTCCCACTGACGATCTCCGATTTTATTGAAGAACATGCTGACAAGCTGCTTGTTCCCTTGAGAATCGTACATTTCAATACCTGTCGAGTAGTGAGATGTCGCATAAGGATCTTCGGGGTTAAATGTCTTATTTGCTTCAACTCGAGAGTCGAGGTTCAGATCTAGCTTGATTTCGCTTGTTCCCTTAGCAGGGATCAAGGCACGAGGGAACTTGATGTCATCGACTTTGTTGACGATGTTTCCCTTTTCGTCGGTTGTAAAACCCTGCACGCGTTGTTTATCTTTTGTGACAAGATAGCCTTCACGATCGAAGTAGAAAGCTCCGTCACGCGTATAAGTGTCGCCATCACTGCCTCGAACCTTGAAGTAACCATCACCCGAGATGGCAAGGTCGGTTACACGTTCTGTAGCATCGACGTTACCTTGAATGAGGATAGGATTCACGGCACCAATCTTCACACCGCGTCCGATTTGGTTACCGCCCAGAATCCCTTTTAGATTTTTTGCGATGATATCTTGAAACTCCGCACGGCTCGCTTTGAAACCGATGGTGTTGGCGTTGGCGATGTTATCACCGATTACCTGTAACGCTTCACCTTGAGCGGTGAGACCGGATACACCGGTATAAAGAGAAGAAAGAACACCCATATGACCTCCATGTCATCGGAATAAGGCGACCAAACCTTATCCCCTTGTTAAGAGCAACATTCATGTTGCTCGTTTTGGAGGGCCCCCTCTACGAGGACCGGCCCTAAACTTTTAAACTCCCCTTGCTTTTGACTTCTGTCATCGGCGCAGGTTTTTTACATCACAATCGTTGAGTCGATATTGGTGAAGACATTTTCTTTCAAAGCTGTCTTATCCATCACCGTCACAACCGTCTTATTCTTCACGCTTACGATCAAGGCCGCATCATTCATCAGAACCAAAGTGTCCTTCGATCCCTTTGCAGCTGCCTTTGTCACCGCCTCGTTCAAGCGGCCGACATCGTCAGGCGTGAAACGAATCCCTCTTAGGCGCATGCGATCCAACGCATGATTGGAAAACTTAACGCCTTCCCCAAGATTCGTTTTCGTCGGTGCCACCGTCGTTGGGTTCGCGACCCCTTCTTGCAACACCCCATTTAAAGTCTCCTTAAATGAGGGTCCCTGAGAAGTCCCCGAAGGCTTTTGTACGCCACCGGGTTTAACCGAACCTACTTGCCCGGGAGGAACCAGACTCTCAAAACTTTGCAGTTTCTTGAGATCCATTAGTTCTTTGTCTCCTTTGCAACTTTCTCCATCATTTCACGAGACATTCCCACAGTCTCCATCAAATTCTGTGCGAATTGAGGAGCTGCTTCGGGAGCGCCCGATGACTCTGCTGGAGTCGCGCCGGTTCCACCTGACTTGTTTTCAGTTTGATCCACCGCAGCCTGAGTTTTCAAGTTAGACTCGACCACAGAATTTATTTTCTGGTCGTTCTTCATAAGGCTTGGGTCCTGAATTTTCTTAATGTCACGTAGGCGTACCGACTGATTTCCGACGAGCAAAACAGGGCCTTCGCTTGAGTAATTCACTCCGGAGATCACTCCTTCAAAGTCTGTTTTGATTTGCGATTTCATCCCATTCGATGCCGTGGCCTCAGCAAAAAATTGGTAATTTCCTGCAGCCGCTGGTTGACCCTTGTCATTCATCCCATTCCAGACAAATTTATTCTCGCCTTGCTTGAGATTATTAAGAGTCACCGTTCTCACAGTTTCCCCTGTGTCATTGTTGCGAATTCGAAGTTCAAGTGTTTGAGCCTCAGTGCCCAACTCGAACTTGAAATCGTGCTCTTTATCCCCTTTGGCGCGAACAAGTTTCGAACTATCTCCAGCAACAGCTTTCCCAATGAAATTCAGAGCCTGAAATTGCTCCATCGGTTTCTGACCGTTCTTCATTTCCGTAAGTGTTGTGTTGATGTTCTGCATCTGTTCAAGACCAGAGAAGTTCGCAAGCTGGGCGGCCATCTCATGAGATTTCAATGGATTCGTCGGATCTTGGTTTTTGATTTGGGCGAGCATGAGCTTAAAGAAAGCGTCCTTGTCCAATTTGTCACTACCGGCCGTTCGCATTTTTTTGTTGGGATCCGTGTAGTTGGGGTCTGCAAGTTTGTTCAACAACTCCCCAACATTATCGGCTCCCAATTTCTTCATGTCGTCGGTCGACAACTGGGAGGGCGTATTTGATTTTTCAGGGGCCGCTTCCAGATTTCCGAAAGCTTTCGTCATTTTCGTTGTTCCTATGACTCCCATACACCCTCCTTGGCGTTACGCTACTAAGTCAAGACTTCGCCCGCTACTTCCGGCTCTCTGCGCTCTCGGCAAAGCCTCTTCCCGAATACCAGGTAGACTTTGTCGACGCACGCCCGTCCGAATGTTCTGGGCATCGTAAAAATTTTCACGCGCCTGACGATTTCCGAAATTCTCTTGAAATTGCTGCCAGAATTGCCGAGTTCCTTCTCTCTGTTGTTGATCGAAGAACTTCTGCATTTGCTGTTGCAGCTCATTCTGAGTTTTCGAACTGTCGGACGCTTGAGCCACGACATCAACCTTCACATGATCCATGGACAGCTGATGGGCCGCCAAAGACTGCTTCAGGTCATGTAAAGATGATTCTATCATCTTCTTGGCCTCTTGCGACTCGGTATTCATCTGCAGCTGGACCTTTCCATCCAAGACCTGCAGCTTCATACGAATCGCACCTAGACCTTCGGGCTTCATCTCGACATTGACCTCGCCTCCACCTTGTTTCATCAAGGCTTGGGCTTGATTCATGATCTGCTGAAGATTCTCGGCTCTTTCAGTCTGGGAAGGCTGGAGTCCAGCAACGGCTCCGGCGGCTCCCAATCCCAGCCCGGTTCTGTCCCCTTCTACTTTTGCAAGCATCGAGGATAAATCTCCAAGCTGAAGACTCTTGAGATCAACCTTCTCAGGTTCTGACTTGGCCTTCGATTTCGTCGCAAGACCCTTAAGCTGAGCCCCTACGCTTTCCGTGTCAGCCGCAAAGACTGATGACAGCTCGGCCATTTCAGGTGAGAGAGCGCCCGTTTCATTCGGGTTCTGAGAAGAATCCTGTGAAAACTGCATCTGTCCCTGGTTCAGGTCGGCTCTCTCAAACTTCATCGTTTGAGGCGAAAACGCGATCGACTCAACTTGAAGCTCATCCAAGAGGGTCTCATCATCTGTCTTCACATCTGATTGACGCTGGGGTTGGATCTGAGCCTTGAGATGATCTCGGATCTGATTCAAAACTTGTTCGGTCGACTCGGAAAGTCTTTGCCCACTGGCCACCGCCTGGAGCTTTTGAACGAGCTCGGGCGGAAGATCTTCCAGATCGACAGATTGGCGACTGACTTCCCTTTTTATCAGTTCCATCACTTTCGGATCCGATCCTAGCTGGACCGCATGATCCTGAGATGAACCTTTCATGAAGAATTTGTCGCCCAGGTTTTGAACCTGTTCAGAGAGAAATTGTTTTTTCTCGCCTGAAAGTTGCAGTCGAGCGGCTGAAAGCTGACTCAGGAGAGCATCGGTCGACTTGGGTAAATCGATACGTGCGTCGATCTGATTCAACTGGGTCAATAGACCCAAGTACATCGACTTGGCTTTCGACTGATCCATAGGATCAATCGGAAGCTCAGCGATGACGGCCTCGACTGTCTCTTCGGGCGGTTGTTTTAAGTCTCGCGCTGACAACTGAGCCATCGCGTCCACCAGATTCTGTGGTGGGATTCCGAATTCACTCTCGAATGAGTCCATGAATTTTCGGATTGCTCGCTGCCTTTGTGCGCCTATCTTCGGATCCATCACTTTCGCTTTGGGATCCGGAGGACTCTTGGGGACGGTCTCCGTTTCTTTTTCAGAGCGCTTTGAGCCTGACGCCCTCTGCACTCTTTCAGGATCCGGAGATTTCGTCTTGTCCTGTTCGGGAGTACTCCTCGAATTCAGAACATCCGTGAACTCCGAGCCCTGGTGATCGGATTCCCATTCCTTGGAATCTTGCACCGGTCTTTGAAGTGGTGGACCCGATCCAACGAGTCCCTTTATCAATTGCGCCCCCTTTCCTTAAGGCTTCGCCATCTCTTCCGGCTCAGCCTGAGTTGGTTTATCTTCTACTTTTGAGTCTGCTTTTGTCGTCGACGCCGTTGTTCGCTTGTAGCCCGCATACTTCTCGGTAAAGAGCTGGGCCTTTTCAGGTTTCATCAAGTTCAGAACATCAGCGGCGTTCTTCTTTTTCATGCGTCCAAGAATCTGGACAGCTAAATCCTCATCAAGTGTTTCAAAGATCTTGGCCGCCTGCGGTGGCTTCATATTGGAGTAGAACTGAACAAGGGTCTCGATCTTTTGATCGTCAGCTTTCACCTTTTCCTCGAGAATGCTCGAAATTGAAGCCCGCATCCTCTCGAGTTCCGCAATCTTCTTTTGAAGGTCTTCTTTTTGCTGGGTCAGCTCGGCTTCCATACGACTCAGCTCTTCTTCTCGAGCATCGAGTTCCTTTTTTCGATCCACAAGCTTCACAAGATGATTGAGTTCTTCGCCGGTTGGTTCAGCCGTCACCGGACGAGTGGGCTCAGCTGATTCGACTTTTTGAGGCTCTGGGTTTGCGGCCGACTCTGACTTTGCGTGCGCGGCGCCGAAGAAAGAAATTTCAATTCGAGAAAGCAAGACGCTCAATCTTTCATGATTTTGATAACCATAGAACGCGACGCCGAATCCAACCATACTGAGGAAAAAAGCTCCTACAGGAAAGGGCTTCGCTTTCTTTTTCTTGGGAACGGTGAAGCCTTTTTCAACGTCCGTTGACTTTGGCTTCGGAGCTGTTCGCACAGGAGGGACCCCTTGTGCCGCGCTTTTCGCATTCTTAAAAAATTGCTCGTATCCCTGACTCATGAGCTCCCATTTTTCTTCAAAATCTCGAAACGCATGCTGACATTATCGTCAGCTTCCTTTTGTTCACGACGCGCTTCTTCGGCTTGAAACTCCTCGCGTTTGCGGGTTTCAAGCCTTTCTAATATTTTCTTATCCCTTGCTTTTTGCTGCAATACTTCTCGTTTTGCCTCGACCAATTTTCCGATCTCCGCGAGCTTTTTGTTTTCTTGCTCTATCCGTATGTCCTGAAGAACGATGAAATCCTGTATTTGTTTCAGACTCTCCATGACCTGGCCTCCGGTCTGACTGACAAGAGTCGAGGCCTGTTGTCGAGCACTCTGCAGAGTTTCGTGAAGAACCTGAATTTCGGCTTTTTTGATATTGTAG